>CALBAF010000313.1 GCA_937926415.1 uncultured Actinomyces sp. | reverse complement strand
GTGCCCGTGACGCGCTCGGAGATACGATTCGCCTTGACGCCGGCGGCGCCGAACAGCTTGCGCGTGCGCTCCTTGACGGCCTCGGCCAGGACCGGACCGAAGGGCTTGTAGCCCTTGGCGGCCTTGTCGACCGTCGCGGACAGCGTGGCCAGCAGCAGCACGAGAACACTCAGCAGCAGGCAGCTCAGGCTGAAGCACCTGCCGCTACCGAGACCGGAACGGAGGCCTGAGCCCAATGCTCATTCCCCGTCGGACTAAGTACCGCAAGCAGCACCGTCCTCACCGCACTGGCTTTGCCTCCGGTGGCACCGAACTGGCGTTCGGCGACTACGGCATCCAGGCTCTCGAGGCTGCGTACATCACCAACCGTCAGATTGAGGCGGCTCGTATTGCCGTGACGCGTCACATCAAGCGTGGCGGTAAGGTCTGGATCAACATCTTCCCGGACCGTCCCCTGACGAAGAAGCCCGCCGAAACCCGAATGGGTTCCGGTAAGGGTGCTCCGGAGTGGTGGGTTGCCCCCGTCAAGCCCGGACGTGTCATGTTCGAGCTGGCAGGCGTCCCGGAGGAGCTCGCTCGCGAGGCCCTCAGCCGTGCCCAGCACAAGCTTCCTATCAAGACCCGTTTCGTGGTCCGAGAGGGTGGTGACATCTGATGGCAGATAAGGGTCTGACCACCGAGCAGCTCGACGCAATGGACAACTCCCAGCTGTCCAAGGAGCTGGAAAAGGCTAAGGCTGAGCTGTTCAACCTGCGTTTTGCGCAGGCCGTTGGCAACCTCGAGGATCACGGTCGCATGAAGACCGTGCGCCGCGACATTGCCCGGATCTACACGATCGCGCGTGAGCGGGAGCTTGGCTACCGCACCGCCCCGAGCACTGAGGAGTGAGCCTGATGGCAGAAACCACCGCTCGTAACGAGCGTAAGGTCCGTCGCGGCTACGTCGTCAGCGACAAGATGGACAAGACCGTTGTCGTCCAGATCGAGGACCGCGTCAAGCACGCCCTCTACGGCAAGGTCATGCGCAAGAACAAGAAGGTCAAGGTTCACGACGAGCACAACGAGTGCGGCGTCGGCGATCTCGTCCTCATCATGGAGACCCGCCCGCTGTCGGCCACCAAGCGCTGGCGCGTTGTGGAGATCCTCGAAAAGGCGAAGTGACCTTCGCTCACAGACCGAAATCCGTTCGGCAAGGCTCGACCGGTACAATCCGGAAGAGAACCGGCACGACGACAGGAGTCAATAGAAAATGATTCAGCAGGAGTCGCGACTGAAGGTCGCCGACAACACAGGGGCCAAGGAGATCCTGACCATCCGTGTTCTCGGTGGCTCGGGTCGGCGCTACGCGGGTATCGGCGACACGATTGTCGCCACCGTGAAGGACGCCATTCCCGGCGGCAACGTCAAGAAGGGCGAAGTCGTCAAGGCAGTGATCGTTCGCACGCGTAAGGAAACCCGCCGCCCCGACGGTTCCTACATTCGTTTCGACGAGAATGCGGCCGTCATCATCAACAACAATGGCGAGCCGCGTGGCACGCGTATCTTCGGCCCCGTGGGCCGCGAGCTGCGTGACAAGAAGTTCATGCGCATCGTCTCCCTCGCTCCGGAGGTGATCTGATCCATGGCAGCCAAGATTCGTAAGAATGACCTCGTCGAGGTCGTTCGCGGACGCACGTCCGATGAAAAGGCGCTGGCTGAGCGCAACGCCCGCCGTGCGGAAGAGGGCCTCGAGCCCCTGACCCCCGGCGACAAGGGCAAGCAGGGCCGCGTCATCCAGGTGTTCCCGGCTGAGGGCAAGGTCCTCGTCGAGGGCATCAACCTGAAGACGCGCCACGTGCGCCAGGGCCAGCAGGGCAGCGCCGGCGGCATCGAGACCATCGAAGCCCCCATTTCGCTGTCCAAGGTCGCACTGGTCGACCCCGAGACCAAGAAGCGCGTTCGCGTCGGTTTCCGCGAGGACACCGTTGAGCGCGGCGGCCGCACCCGCACCGTCCGAGTCCGCGTGGCTCGTGGTGGCGCGAAGCGCGGCGTTGAGCAGGGCAAGGAGATCTGAGCATGGCCCCGCGTCTGAAGGAAAAGTACGTCTCCGAGATCCGTGAGGCGCTCCGTGCTGAGTTCAAGCACGAGAACGTCATGCAGGTCGGCGGACTGACGAAGATCGTTGTCAACATGGGTGTCGGCGAGGCCGCTCGCGACTCGAAGGCACTCGAGGGCGCGCTCCGCGACCTCACCGCGATCACCGGCCAGAAGCCCGTGACCACCCGCGCCAAGAAGTCCATCGCGCAGTTCAAGCTGCGTGAGGGCCAGGCGATCGGTGCGCACGTCACGCTTCGCGGCGACCGCATGTGGGAGTTCCTGGATCGCCTCCTCTCGACGGCGCTTCCCCGTATCCGTGACTTCCGCGGACTGTCTCCTAAGCAGTTCGACGGTCACGGCAACTACACCTTCGGTCTCACGGAACAGTCGATGTTCCACGAGATCGATCAGGACTCGATCGACCGAGTGCGCGGCATGGACATTACGGTTGTCACCTCGGCCACCACCGACGAAGAGGGTCGCGCCCTTCTCCGTCACCTCGGCTTCCCGTTCAAGGAGGACTGACCCATGGCCAAGACATCCCTGAAGGTCAAGGCTGCCCGCAAGCCGAAGTTCGGCGTGCGTGCCTACACCCGGTGCAACCGTTGCGGTCGTCCGCACTCGGTGTACCGCAAGTTCGGACTGTGCCGCGTGTGCCTGCGCGAGCTCGCCCACCGTGGCGAACTCCCCGGTGTCACCAAGAGCAGCTGGTAAAACGAACGTCGCAGGTCCCGGGTAACCGGAGAAACCGCGACGAGGAAGGGGAATAAACCCCCATGACAATGACAGACCCGATTGCAGATATGCTGACGCGTCTGCGCAACGCGAATCGTGCGCACCACGATACGGTCTCCATGCCGTACTCGAAGCTCAAGAACGCGATTGCGAACATCCTGGTCGAGGAAGGCTACATTGCCTCGACCTCCGTCGAGGATGCCCGCGTGGGCAAGACCCTGACGATCAACCTGAAGTACGGCTCGCACCGCGAGGCCGCGATCCAGGGGCTCAAGCGCGTGTCCAAGCCTGGTCTGCGCGTGTACGCCAAGTCCACCAACCTGCCCAAGGTCCGCGGCGGCCTCGGCGTGGCGATCCTGTCCACGTCCTCCGGCCTGCTCACCGACCGTCAGGCAGCCGAGAAGGGTGTGGGTGGGGAAGTCCTCGCCTACATCTGGTGATGAGGAGGCTGAACAATGTCGCGAATTGGTAAGAACCCCATCGCAATCCCCGCCGGTGTTGACGTCACGATCGACGGCCAGAACGTGTCGGTGAAGGGCCCCAAGGGCACCCTCTCCCACGTTGTTGCCGAGCCGATCACCGCCAAGATCGAAGATGGCCAGGTTATCGTCGAGCGTCCCAACGACGAGCGCACCTCGCGTTCGCTCCACGGACTGTCGCGCACCCTGATCGCCAACATGATCGTCGGCGTGACCGAGGGCTACAAGAAGGATCTCGAAATCACGGGTACCGGTTACCGCGTGGTCGCCAAGGGCAAGGACCTCGAGTTCTCCCTGGGCTTCTCCCACACGATCACCATCACCCCGCCCGAGGGCATCGAGTTCACGATTGCGCCGAAGTCCCAGACGCTGTTCACGGTGTCCGGAATCGACAAGCAGCTCGTCGGTGAGACCGCTGCTCGCATCCGCAAGCTGAAGAAGCCGGAGCCCTACAAGGGCAAGGGCATCCACTACGTGGGCGAGACCATCCGTCGCAAGGTCGGAAAGGCTGGTAAGTGATGGCTTACTCGATCAAGGGCAAGGGCAAGTTCGTCGCTCGCAAGCGCCGTCACCTCCGCCTCCGCAAGAAGATCAACGGCACGCCCGAGCGTCCCCGTCTGGTCGTCACCCGTTCGAACCGCCACATGGTGGCTCAGGTCATCGACGATACGGTTGGTCACACCCTGGTGTCGGCCTCCGACATCGAGACCGAGGTCGCTGGTTCCGAGGGCACGAAGACCGACAAGGCTCGCAAGGTCGGCGCACTGATCGCCGAGCGTGCGAAGGCTGCCGGTATCTCCGCTGTCGTCTTCGACCGCGGTGGTAACAAGTACGCAGGTCGCGTTGCGGCCGTTGCCGAGGCCGCCCGTGAGGGCGGACTCGAGCTGTGAACGAGCCGAAAGAAAGAGAGATCATCTGATGGCTGCACAGCAGCGAGACAGGAACGGTTCGGGCGCGGGCGAGAACAACGATCGCCGTGAGCGCCGCTCCGGCCGCGGCAACGATCGCGATAACCGCCGGAACAACGAAAACAAGAACGAGTACATCGAGCGCGTCGTGACGATCAACCGCGTCTCCAAGGTCGTGAAGGGTGGACGTCGTTTCTCCTTCACCGCCCTGGTTGTCGTGGGTGACGGCGAAGGCACGGTGGGCGTCGGCTACGGAAAGGCCAAGGAAGTTCCTCAGGCCATTTCCAAGGGCGTCGAGGAGGCGAAGAAGAACTTCTTCCGCGTTCCGATGATCCGCCGCACGATTACGCACGTGGTGCAGGGCCGCGACACCGCCGGTGTCGTCCTCCTGCGTCCGGCTGCCCCCGGTACCGGCGTTATCGCCGGCGGCCCCGTCCGCGCAGTCCTTGAGGCTGCAGGCGTCCACGACGTGCTGACGAAGTCGCTCGGTTCTGACAACGCAATAAACATTGTTCACGCAACTGTTGCTGCACTGAAGCTTCTGGAACAGCCTGAAGCAGTCGCAGCTCGCCGCGGTCTTCCGCTCGAGCGCGTTGCTCCCGCATCCATGCTCCGTGCACGCGCAGAAGGCGAAGCTGAGAAGCGCGCTGCCGCAGAGGCAAGCGAAGCTGATAAGGCAGCTGCGGGGGTGACTGAGTGATGGCAAAGCTGAAGATCACGCAGGTCAAGTCCTCTGCTCACGCGAAGCAGAACATGAAGGATACGCTGCGCACCCTCGGGCTGCGCAAGATCGGCCAGAGTGTCGTGCGTGAGCAGACGGATGCCGTTCTGGGCGCCGTTCGCACCGTGCGTCACCTGGTGACCGCTGAGGAGGTCGACTGACAATGGCGGACTCCACGAACAAGACGCAGATCGTTAAGCTGCACCACCTGCGTCCTGCCCCGGGAGCCAAGACCGCGAAGACCCGCGTGGGTCGCGGTGAAGGTTCGAAGGGTAAGACCGCTGGCCGTGGCACCAAGGGCACTAAGGCCCGTTACCAGGTTGCTGCCGGCTTCGAGGGTGGCCAGATGCCGATTCACATGCGTCTGCCGAAGCTTCGCGGCTTCAAGAACCCCTTCCGCGTTGAGTACCAGGTCGTGAACGTTGGCAAGCTCGGGGAGCTCTTCCCCGAGGGCGGCAAGGTCACGGTCGAGGATCTCATCGCAAAGCACGCCGTTCGCGACTCCGCGCCCGTCAAGGTGCTCGGTACCGGCGAACTGAGCGTCAAGCTCGAGGTTGAGGTCGACTCCTGGTCCTCCTCCGCCGAGGCTAAGATCACGGCTGCCGGCGGGTCCATCTCGGCCCGCTGACGCTGAACGGGGGTGGTCCCGCGAGGGGCCACCCCCGTTACGTGTCTGTCTTTCCGCGGGTGAGGAGCTGTCAAACGGCGCCTCACCCGCGAAAGCGACTCACCCCCTGAGACGGGGATTTCGCGCGTCGCGTCTCGTTAAATACGCGGCAATGCGCTTTTTTAATGATTGGATATCGCCAACCACTACCCGTGTCGGGTAAGCTGGATCAGTCTAGGGGCTTTGCCCCGCATGCCCATCACCCGTAGGAGGAAGCCTTGCTCGGTGCATTCGCCCAGGCGTTCCGTACCCCCGACCTGCGTCGGAAGCTGCTCTTTACCCTTTTCATCATGGCCGCGTTCCGGCTGGGTTCGTTCATTCCGACGCCCGGTGTCGACTCGCAGGCCGTGCAGCGCTGTATGTCGCAGGAGTCGGAGGCGTCGCTGCTCGACCTTGTCAACCTGTTCTCGGGTGGCGCGCTCCTGCAGCTGTCGATCTTCGCCCTGGGCATCATGCCCTACATCACCGCGTCGATCATCATTCAGCTGCTGAGGGTGGTTATTCCTCGCTTCGATGACCTCCATAAGGAAGGCCAGACGGGCCAGGCGAAGCTGACGCAGTACACGCGTTACCTCACGATCTTCCTGGGTATCCTGCAGGCGACCACGACGATCTCGCTGGCCCGCAGCGGTCAGCTCTTCCAGTCGTGCAACCACGACATCATCAAGGACCGTTCGGTCATGACCTTCATCATGATGATCATCGTCATGATGGCCGGTACCGGCGTCATCATGTGGCTGGGCGAGCTCATCACCGAGCGTGGTATCGGTAACGGTATGTCGCTGCTCATCTTCACGTCGATCGCCGCGCGTCTGCCCGAGCAGCTCCTGTCGATCGGCCAGGCCGGCAAGTGGGGTTCCGTCGCCGCGATCGTCGCGCTGCTTCTTCTCGTCGCGATTGCCGTCGTTTACGTGGAGCAGGCTCAGCGCCGCATCCCGGTCCAGTACGCCAAGCGCATGATCGGTCGTCGCCAGTATGGCGGCACCACCACCTATATTCCGCTGAAGATCAATATGTCGGGCGTTATTCCCGTCATCTTCGCCTCCTCGATCCTCGCCCTGCCTCCGATGGCGGCGCAGTTCGGCAGCCCGAACGATAAGTGGGTTCAGTGGATCTCCGCGCACTTCACGCAGGGCAGCTCGTTCTACCTGACGATCTACGCCCTTATGACTCTCTTCTTCGCCTTCTTCTACACCGCTATTACGTTCAACCCGGACGAGGTCGCGGACAACATGAAGAAGTACGGAGGCTTCATCCCGGGTTACCGTGCGGGTCGCCCCACGGCTGAGTACCTACGCTACGTGATCAACCGAATCACGTCGGCGGGTGCCCTCTACCTGGTGATTATCGCCCTCCTGCCGTCGCTGGCAATCATCCCGCTGAAGCTGTCGAGCTCGCAGATGCCCTTCGGTGGCACCACGCTGCTCATCATCATCGGTGTTGGTCTGCAGACGGTGAAGGAAATCAACACGCAGCTGCAGCAGCACCACTACGAAGGATTCCTGAAATGACAGTCGTCATCCTCCTCGGCCCTCCCGGAGCCGGCAAGGGAACCCAGGCGTCGCGCATCGCTGAGCGCCTCGGTATCCCGGCCATTTCGACGGGCGACATCTTCCGTGCCAACATGGCGGAAGGTACGGAGATTGGCAAGCAGGCGCAGGCCTACATGGATCGCGGCGAGTTCGTTCCGGACTCGGTCACGAACGCCATGGTGAAGGTGCGCCTCGCGGCCCCCGACGCTGCTAACGGTTTCCTCCTTGACGGCTACCCGCGTTCGTTGGAGCAGGCGCACGTCCTGCGTGACATGCTTCTCGATCTGGGTAAGGCCATTGATGTCGTCCTGGAGATCCAGGTGGATGAGGACGAGGTCGTGGAGCGCATGCTCAAGCGCGCTCAGGAGCAGCATCGCACGGACGACACCGAGCCCGTCATGCGTCACCGTCTCGAGGTCTACCACCAGCAGACGGAGCCCGTTGCCACCTACTACGTCGACCAGGACCTCCTGGAGGTTGTCGATGGCAGTGGCACGGTCGACGAGGTCACGGCTCGCATCTTTGCGATCCTCGACTCGCGGGCAAAGAACTAAGCGATGCCACGCATTGAACTGAAGTCCGCGCAGGAGCTTCGATGGATGCGCGAGGCCGGCCTGGTCGTCGCGTCGATCCACGAGGCCCTGCGCGGCGCTATTCGCCCCGGCATTACGACGCGTGAGCTGGACGAGGTGAGCGCCCAGGCGATCGCCGACGGGGGAGCGACCTCGAACTTCAAGGGCTACTACGGCTATCCGGCGACGGTGTGCATCTCGGTGAACGACGTGATCGTTCACGGTATCCCCGGCGACTATGAGCTGGCTCCCGGCGACATCGTGTCTTTCGACTGTGGCGCGTACGTGGAGCGCGGCGGCCGCCAGTGGCACGGAGACGCTGCATTCAGTGTCATCGTCGGTGAGGCCTTCGTGTCTGACGCAGACTTCGCTGCTGGGGAGCGCGCAACCGGTGCGATCGCCGGGGTGGACGAGCAACTGCTTCGCGAGCGTCGACAGCTCGACGCCGTGACCCGCGAGTCGCTGTGGGCAGCACTGGCGGGCCTGGCCACCGGCAAGCGCATCAGCGCGGTCGGCAACGCGGTCGAAACCGTCGTCGCCGAGAACGCTCTCATCAACGGCTGGGAAGCCGGCATCATCGAGGAGTTCGTCGGGCACGGCATCGGCACGAAGATGCACATGCCCCCGGACGTTCTTAACTACAACGTCCGCGGCATCCAAGCCCGCCTCAAGCCGGGCATGGTCCTGGCCGTCGAGCCGATGCTCACGCGTGGCGACATCGCCTCACAGACGGACGACGACGAGTGGACGGTGCGCACGGTCGACGGCCTCGACGCCGCCCACTGGGAACACTCGATCGCGATCACCGAGGATGGCGTGTCCATCCTGACGGCGCGCGACGGGGGAGTGGCCGGCCTGGCGCCCTACGGCGTCACCCCGGTGTCGCTCGACTGATCGATGTAGGGTTCGGGCCCGGTACCTCACTGAGGTGCCGGGCCCGAGTCGTATCGAGACGAGGCTGTGGCCGGGGTACGGTCGTCGGGCACTCTGCGCGGGGACGCGGAGAAGCCGGACCTGCCCCGGCCTCGTGGGCCCTGTGTCTTTGAAGTGCGCTGGACCAGTTTCGCACGTAATTCGCCTCAGACTACTTGAAACCTTTCAATCACATCGTTGCAATTGCAGGGTTTTGAACGGTGCTCGAAAAGTGACCGCGGAAAATTATGTGCGAGTTTTATGGGGCTGGCCTATGGGCCGGCGAGGGAACTCAGCCCGCGAATATCTGCAGTCTGCTCATTACGTCAGTACGGCCGGGCTTGTGTTCGGTGCTAGCGATTGTGTGGCGTGAGGCCTGCGGTGCCCGGTGTGAGGCTGATCCGGATAGGTTATGCGCATCTGGATAGGTTATGCGCATCCGGATAGGTTATTAAGCTATCCGGATCTTCGTTTCCTATCCGGATGTTTGTTTCCTATCCGGATGTGTTGGAGGCAGTGGCCGGTGCGCGTTCGGTTGGCACTCTGCGCAGAGGGGCGCAGTGAAGTGCGGTGTGCCCCGGCCTCGTCGATATAAGACAGACTGCGGCGGCGATTCGATGAAATGTGACGCATTAAACGTGAGCGAACCGACAGGGACCCCGACTATCGCCGATGGGCGTCAATGCCGTAGAGTAGTTCCTTGGGCGTATCTGCATCCGGCATTTGTTGGTGCACTATGCCTAGCGGCATCCGCCGCAACCTATCCGAGACATGTAGAGGATAAACGGAGGATATGGCGAAGAAAGACGGCGTCATTGAGATGGAAGGCACGGTCGTTGAGGCCCTGCCTAACGCGATGTTCCGTGTGGAACTGAAGAATGGCCACGTGGTTCTCGGCCACATTGCGGGAAAGATGCGTCAGCACTACATCCGCATCCTGCCCGAGGATCGAGTTGTCGTCGAGCTGAGCCCCTACGACCTCTCCCGAGGCCGTATCGTTTACCGCTACAAGTGACCCGACACAAACTGCCCGCCGGGCAGTGGAGGTAACAACCATGAAGGTCAAGCCGAGTGTCAAGAAGATCTGTGACAAGTGCAAGGTGATTCGTCGCCACGGCAACGTCATGGTCATCTGCGACAACCCCAGGCACAAGCAGCGCCAGGGCTGAGTCCCGCTGCGACCCGAGGGGCACTAGGCCCCACAGCATCACTCTAAGCGCCCACCCGTGGGTGACCCTCGGTTCGGAGGCCGAGGCCGGGCTGCTCGCCCGGACTGAGCGATGACGACCTCCGATGAACAACTGGAGCAACATCACCATGGCACGTATTGCCGGCGTCGACCTCCCCCGCGAGAAGCGGCTCGAGATCGCGCTCACATACATCTACGGAGTCGGCCGCACCCGCGCGGCAGAGACCCTCGCCGCCACCGGCGTCAGCCCGGATACTCGCGTCAAGGACGCGACGGAAGAGGAGCTCGTCAAGCTTCGTGACTACATTGAGGCAAACTTCAAGGTTGAGGGTGACCTCCGCCGTGAGGTTCAGGCCGACATTCGTCGCAAGATCGAAATCGGTTCGTACCAGGGCCTTCGCCACCGTCGTGGCCTGCCGGTCCACGGTCAGCGCACCAAGACCAACGCGCGTACCCGCAAGGGCCCCAAGCGCACCGTTGCAGGCAAGAAGAAGGCCAAGTAAGGCCTAGGAGAGCGCATCCCCTCGGGATAGCTTTCCGCGACAAGAAGGAACTGAACCAGAAATGGCAGCAGCAAAGACCTCGCGCTCGGGCGGTGCCCGTAAGCCGCGTCGCAAGATTTCGAAGAACGTCACCAACGGCCACGCCTACATCAAGTCGACGTTCAACAACACTATCGTTTCCCTGACGGACCCCACGGGCGCGGTTGTCGCCTGGGCGTCCTCCGGCCAGGTTGGCTTCAAGGGTTCGCGTAAGTCCACCCCCTTCGCCGCGCAGCTCGCGGCCGAGGCTGCGGCTCGTCGCGCCCAGGAGCACGGCATGAAGAAGGTTGACGTTTTCGTGAAGGGTCCCGGCTCCGGCCGTGAGACCGCGATCCGTTCCCTCCAGGCCGCCGGCCTCGAGATCGGTTCGATCCAGGACGTCACGCCTCAGGCCTTCAACGGCACCCGCCCGCCGAAGCGCCGCCGCGGCTGACTTGTGGACGGGAGGGCATTGCCCTCCCCACGTCTGAACCTTCGGGTTCTTACTCCCTTAGCCTGCTTCAGCAGGTTCCCATATCCGGTGTCATATAGCGGGCACCGGCCAGAAAGGAATAGACGTGCTCATTGCAGAGCGACCCATCCTGACCGAAGAAAAGGTCAGCGACCTGCGCTCCCGTTTCACCCTGGAGCCCCTCGAGCCCGGGTTCGGCTACACGCTGGGTAACTCCCTGCGTCGTACCCTCCTGTCCTCGATCCCGGGTGCAGCGGTGACGTCCATCCGTATTGATGGCGTCCCCCACGAGTTCCGCACGATCGAAGGTGTGAAGGAAGATGTCGCTGAGATCATCCTGAACATCAAGCAGATCGTCCTGTCCAGCGAGAACGACGAGCCTGTCGTCATGTACCTGCGGAAGGCTGGCCCCGGCGAGGTTCTCGCCGGTGACATCACGCCTCCCGCCGGCGTGGAGATCCACAACCCCGATCTGCACCTTGCCACCCTCAACGAGAAGGGCAAGCTGGAGATCGAGCTGACCGTCGAGCGTGGCCGCGGCTACGTGTCGGCTGCTCAGAACAAGGATCCGCAGGCCGAGATCTCTCGCATTCCGATTGATTCGATCTACTCGCCCGTCGTCAAGGTGACCTACAAGGTCGAGGCGACGCGTGTTGAGCAGCGCACCGACTTTGATCGCCTCGTCATCGACGTGGAGACCAAGCCGGCGATCACCCCGCGCGATGCCCTGGCCTCGGCCGGCAAGACGCTGGTGGAGCTGTTCGGCCTCATGCGTGAACTGAACGAGGAAGCGGAAGGCATCGAGGTGGGCCCGTCCACCACCGACGCCACCCTCGCAGCCGATCTGGCTCTCCCGATCGAGAACCTGAACCTGCAGTCGCGTTCCTACAACGCGCTGCGTCGCCGCGGCATCCTGACCGTCGGCGAGCTGGTTGCTCACTCGGAGGCCGACCTGCTCGACATCCGCAACTTCGGCACCAAGTCGATCGAAGAGATCAAGGAGTCCTTGGCGGCCCTTGGTATGACGCTGAAGGACTCGGTCATGCCGAGCTTCGGCGACTCGGAGTCCGCCGCGATCTTTTCGGACGACCAGTCCATCTGACCCCGTGCGTCCGATGGACGCATTGAATCCGTAGGAGAAACTCATGCCCACCCCCAAGAAGGGTGCTCGTCTGGGCGGTAGCCCGGCACACCAGAAGCTGATCCTGTCGAACCTGGCAGCTCAGCTCATCGAACACCGTGCGATCACGACGACCGAGGCCAAGGCCAAGACCCTGCGCCCCTACGTCGAGAAGCTCATCACCAAGGCCAAGCGTGGCGACCAGCACGCCCGCCGCACGGTCATGAAGAAGATCCCCAACAAGGGCATCGTCGCGATCCTCTTCGAGGAGCTCGTCCCCGCGATGGATTCCGAGCGCGCCGGCGGCTACACCCGCCTCATCCGCGTCGGCAACCGCAAGGGCGACAACGCTCCCCTGATGCGCATTGAGCTCGTCATGGAGAAGGTCGAGAAGAAGGCCGTTGTGAAGGCTGCTGAGAAGACCGCCGCCAAGGCCGTCGCCGAAGAGGCCGAGAAGGCCGCCGAGGCTGCCGCCGAGCGCGCCGAAGAGGCTCGCGAGGAAGGCGATCTCGCTATGGCCAACGAGGCCGAGGAAATTGCCGCCGAGGCCGGCAAGGAGGCTGACGCCGCCGAGCAGGTCGCCGACGAGAAGTGACCGTGAGTCACTGATCAACTCGAGCATTGGGCCGGACATTCCGCACGGAGTGTCCGGCCCTTGCCGTATCCGGTAGCCTGAAGTCATGACTCGTGAGATGACGTTGGCGATCGACTGCGGTGGCGGTGGTATCAAGGGCTCTGTCGTGGATGAGCGGGGCACGATGATGGCCCCGCCTCGCAGGGTTCCGACCCCGTATCCGCTGCCCCCCGAGCTCCTCGTCGAGACCGTTGCTGGCCTCGCGCGTGAGCTTCCCACGGCGACGCGTGTGACGATGGGGATGCCGGGCATGATCCGTCATGGCGTCGTTATCGCGACTCCCCACTACATCACCCGCGACGGGCCGCGCTCGCGCGTGCTGCCCGAACTGGTGGAACGCTGGGACCATTTCGATATGGGCCGGGCGATCGAAACGGCTCTCGGATTGCCGACGAAGGTGCTCAATGACGCCGAGGTTGCCGGCGCGGGAGCGATCACGGGCCGTGGCCTCGAAATGATCATCACCCTGGGAACGGGCCTGGGTAACGCCGTCTTCGATGGGGGAGTGTTGGCACCCCATGTCGAGGTCTCGCAGGGGCCGGTTCGCTGGGGCCTGACCTACGACGACTACATCGGCGAGCACGAGCGCCTGCGCCTGGGCGACGTGCACTGGTCGCGCCGCGTCCGCCGCGTCGTGGACGGCCTGCGCCCCATGTACATGTGGGACCGTCTGTACCTGGGCGGCGGCAACTCGAAGCGCATCACCGCTTCGAACCTGCGCCTCATGGGTGACGACGTGATCGTCGTGCCCAACGACGCGGGCATTATCGGCGGCGTGCGGGCGTGGGGG
>CALBAF010000312.1 GCA_937926415.1 uncultured Actinomyces sp. | reverse complement strand
GGCGACCTCACCGGCCGCGCGGGCGCGTCTACGCGCGACATGCGGCGCATGCCCTCGCGCAGGCGCAAGGGCGTCGACCCGCTGACCCTGCACCCCGGGGACTACATCGTCCACGACCAGCACGGCATCGGACGCTTCATCGAGCTTGTCTCCCGGACGATCGGGCGCGGGGACGCCGCCTCTACGCGCGACTACCTGGTCATCGAATACGCCCCCTCCAAGCGCGGCCAGCCCGCCGACCGGCTTTTCGTGCCCACCGATGCGCTTGACCAGATCTCCAAATACACCGGATCCGACGAACCCTCCCTCACCAAGATGGGCGGCGCCGACTGGGCCAAGACCAAGGCACGCGCCAAGAAGGCCGTCAACGAGGTCGCCAAGGAGCTCATCCGCCTGTACGCCGTGCGCCAGCAGACCAAGGGCCACGCCTTCGGCCCCGACACGCCCTGGCAGCGCGAACTCGAGGACGCCTTCCCCTACGTCGAGACCCCCGACCAGCTCGTCACGATCGACGAGGTCAAGGCTGACATGGAAAAGCCCGTGCCCATGGACCGCCTGCTCACCGGCGACGTCGGCTACGGAAAGACCGAAATCGCCGTGCGTGCCGCCTTCAAGGCCATCCAGGACGGCTACCAGGCCGCCGTCCTCGTGCCCACGACCCTGCTGGTCACCCAGCACGCGGAGACCTTCGCCGAGCGCTACGCGGGCTTCCCCGTGCGCATCGGTACGCTCTCGCGCTTCTCGACCCCGAAGGAAACCGAGGAGGTCAAGGCTGGGCTGGCCTCGGGCGAGGTCGACCTGGTCATCGGAACGCACTCGCTGCTGACCGGCACCGTCTCCTTCAAGAAGCTCGGCCTGGTCATCATCGACGAGGAGCAGCGTTTCGGCGTCGAACACAAGGAAACGCTCAAGGCCCTGCGCACCGACGTGGACGTCCTGTCGATGTCCGCCACCCCCATCCCGCGTACCCTCGAGATGGCGATCTCCGGCATCCGCGAGATGTCGATCCTCCAGACCCCGCCCGAGGAACGCCAGCCAGTCCTCACCTTCGTCGGCGCCTACACGGATGCCCAGGTCAGCGCCGCGATCCGCCGCGAACTCCTGCGCGACGGCCAGGTCTTCTACGTGCACAACCGCGTCGACTCGATCTCCTCGGTGGCAGCACACATCACCGAGCTGGTTCCCGAGGCGCGCGTGCGCACCGCCCACGGCAAGATGAACGAGCAGCAGCTCGAGGCTGTCATCCAGGACTTCTGGAACCACGAGTTCGACGTCCTGGTCTGTACGACCATCGTCGAAACCGGCCTGGACATCTCCAACGCCAACACGCTCATCGTGGACCGCGCCGACACCTTCGGCCTGTCCCAGCTCCACCAGCTGCGCGGGCGCGTGGGACGAGGCCGCGAACGCGCCTACGCGTACTTCTTCTACCCCGGCGACAAGGCCCTCACCGAGACCGCGCACGAGCGCCTCAAGACGATCGCCGCCAACACCGAGCTGGGGGCCGGCCTGGCTGTCGCTCAGCGCGACCTCGAGATCAGAGGCGCCGGCAACCTCCTGGGAGGCGCCCAATCCGGCCACGTCGAGGGTGTCGGGTTCGACCTGTACGTGCGCATGGTCTCCGACGCGGTCGCCGCCTACCGAGGCGACGCTCCCACCGAAAAGACCGACGTGCGCATGGACCTGCAGGTCGACGCCCACATTCCCGACGGCTACGTACGCGGCGAACGCCTGCGCCTGGAGGTCTACGCCAAGATCGCGGCCATCTCCACGCCCGAACAGGAAGCCGATGTGCGTGAGGAGCTCGTGGACCGCTACGGTCCTATCCCGCCCCAGGTCGACCTGCTCTTCGCAGTCGCCAGGCTGCGCGAGATCGTGCGCCGCGCCGGGATCACCGAGATCGTCACGCAGGGCAAATACCTGCGCGTCTCGCCCGTCGAGCTGCGCGATTCCCAGGTGATGCGCCTTAAGCGCCTGCACCCCGGAACCGTCATCAAGGCCGCAGTTCGTCAGGTCCTCGTGCCCCTGCCGCTCACCTCGCGAGTCGGCGGTTCCCCGCTCACCGACGGCCCGCTCCTGGAGTGGGTGGAGACTCTGGTGACCAAGATTCTTGTGCCTTTTGGCGAGTAGTGCCTGTGGTGGAATACACTGGTCCTATTGCGTCGCAACACATCTGAGGAAGGAACGCTCGTGCGCTACACACGCCAGCTCGCCACCGCCGCCCTGATTGTGGCCGCAGGACTGGGAATGGGAGCATGCTCCGCCCATCCCGGCGCTGCAGTCAGCACCAACAACGGTGACTACAGCATCGCGGAAGTTGACGAGGCGGTGAGCCAGATCGCCGCAGTGACGGCTGGAAAGTCCTCCGTCGGCGCGCATCAGGTGCGCGCCAGCCTCATGAACGAACCGCAGCTCGTCGCAGTGGCTGACTCGGTGGGCCTTAGTGTGACTGACGAGCAGGTCGACCAGGCTATCGAGCAGATTGCGACGCAGACCGGCGCTCAGGTGCCCGTGATCGGGCGCGGCACGCGCGCGACCGTGCGTTCCCTGCTCCTGAATCAGCAGCTCAGCCAGTTCGCGCAGGCCAACCCGACGGCCGTGGCTGGCATGAACGAGACTTTCGAGCAGGCCCGCGGTGCAGCGAACGCGCAGATTAATCCGCGTTTCGCTCAGCCCTCCCTGGGTGGAGGCCAGGCGCCGACCATGCCCCTCTTCGGTGACGCCGTGTCCGGAGCCAAGGACGATCCCGCGGCCGCGCTCCTGGGTGGTGGCGGCCACTGAGGGTTGTGAGTATTCGCTCACAGCGTCTCCGGCAGGGACTAATGTCGCTTGTCCGGGCGCATAACCGGGGTTGACAGCCCCAAAAACCACAACGTCCCCCTCGCCGGGGGTGACCACATATGGCGGTCCGTATTACCGTTGTACTGACCGCTTCCACGCAACAACATCGATTGGAGAATGACGTGGCAGTTATTGAAGGCATTGGTGCACGCGAGATCCTCGACTCGCGCGGTAACCCGACCGTTGAGGTTGAGGTCGTCCTCGAGGACGGCACCGCTGCGCGCGCGTCCGTTCCCTCCGGCGCGTCCACCGGCGCGTTCGAGGCCGTCGAGCGTCGCGATGGCGACAAGGGCCGCTACCTCGGCAAGGGCGTCCAGGACGCCGTTGACGCCGTCGTCGAGCAGATCGCCCCCGAGCTCATCGGCGAGGAAGCTGACGATCAGCGCTACATCGACCAGGCCATGATCGACCTGGACGGCACCCCCAACAAGGGCAAGCTCGGCGCGAACGCCATCCTCGGCGTCTCCCTCGCCGTCGCCAAGGCTGCCGCAAAGTACGCGGACCTGCCCCTCTACAAGTACCTGGGCGGCCCCAACGCTCACGTCCTGCCCGTCCCCATGATGAACATCCTCAACGGTGGCTCCCACGCGGACTCCAACGTTGACATCCAGGAGTTCATGATCGCCCCCATCGGCGCTCCCTCCTTCCGTGAGGCTCTGCGCTGGGGCGCCGAGGTCTACCACACGCTCAAGGGCGTCGTGAAGGAGCGCGGCCTGTCCACCGGTCTGGGCGACGAGGGCGGCTTCGCCCCCAACCTGGACTCCAACGCCGAGGCCCTCGACCTGATCGTCTCCGCGATCGAGAAGGCCGGCCTGAAGCCGGGCGAGGACGTCGCCCTGGCCCTGGACGTTGCCTCCACCGAGTTCTTCAAGGACGGCCTGTACCAGTTCGAGGGCGAAGGCCGCTCGACCGACTACATGGTTGACTACTACGAGAAGCTCATCTCGAACTACCCGCTGGTCTCCATCGAGGACCCGCTGTCCGAGGACGAGTGGGATGCCTGGAAGGCCCTGACCTCCGAGATCGGTGGCCGCGTCCAGCTGGTCGGCGACGACCTGTTCGTCACCAACCCCGCCCGCCTGAAGAAGGGCATCGAGCTGGGCGCCGCGAACGCGCTGCTCGTCAAGGTGAACCAGATCGGTTCGCTGACCGAGACCCTCGACGCCGTCGAGGAAGCGCACCGCAACGGCTACCGTTCGATGACCTCGCACCGCTCCGGCGAGACCGAGGACACCACGATCGCCGACCTGGCCGTCGCCACCAACTCTGGCCAGATCAAGACCGGTGCTCCCGCTCGTTCCGAGCGCGTCGCCAAGTACAACCAGCTGCTGCGCATTGAGGAGCAGCTGGGCGAGGCCGCTGTTTACGCCGGCCGCTCTGCCTTCCCTCGCTTCAAGTGAGCCTAGGCAACTAGCCGCATAGCTCCGCGCGGGCCCGCAAGGGTCCGCGCGGAGTCTTTTTTCGGCGTGGGGCGGAGCCAAATGCTCCGACTTAGGGCACGATAGAAGAATGGCTAGCCGTCGTCCTTCTTCCCGTCCGTCCTCGCGTCGCCGCTCCTCCGCGTCGGAGGCAGCGCGCACGACGCGTGAGATCAACGCGGAAAAGTCGCGCCAGCGTAGGGCGGCCGCGAAAGCCTCGAAGTCCTCCAAGGGGGCCGAGGCCTCGGCGAAGCGCCAGAAGTCGGCGCGGGGTGCGCACAAGAGCGAAGGGGCGAAGCGGAGCTTTTTCCGCAGGAACAAGGCCACCGACAAGAGCTCGTCGCGTTCCTCGTTCGTGCGTCCCGCCGCGGAAGGATCGTCGGTCCTGTCGATCGGCGGCCTCGACGTGTCCACGCGACTCCTCGTCGTTCTCATCGTCGCCGCGATCCTGTCGGTCATGCTGGTGCCCAGCCTCTACCAGTGGTGGCAGCAGGAACGCGAGCTCGCGCAGATCAAGGCGCAGGTTGCCGAGCAGCAACAGAAGAACGCCGACATGCAGCGTCAGCTCGACCTGTGGAATGACCCCGACTACATCTCCACGCAGGCGCGCGAGCGTCTCGGATTCGTGCGACCCGGTGAGACCCAATACACGGTGGTGGATCCGGGGCCGCAATACCAGGACTCCGCGCTGGCAGCTGCAGCACCGTCGACCGGGCCGGCGCGCCCCTGGGTCCAGCAGCTCGGTATCCTAGTGGGGAAGGCGGATCAGCCGCCGAGCGCGACGCCTATCCCGTCGGCTGAGACCAGCCAGTCGGGCCAGGCCCCCACAACCAGTCAAGAAAGCGGAGAATGAGCCTCGTTAACACCACCGACGCCACTGAAGAGGACCTGGAGGTCCTGCGTTCCCAGCTGGGCCGCGTGCCCCGAGGGGTCGTTGGCATCGCTGCGCGCTGCGTGTGCGGTCGGCCCACCGTTGTGGCTACCGCGCCGCGCCTGCCTGACGGGACGCCTTTCCCCACGACCTACTACCTGACGCACCCGGCGGCCGTGAAGGGCGCTTCCACGCTCGAGGCCGAGCACGTCATGGAGACCCTCAACGAGGACCTCGCAGCCGATGAGGAGCTGCGTGCTGCCTATGCGCGCGCCCACGAGGCCTATATTCAGTCGCGCCTGACCCTGGGTGACGTTCCGGAGATTTCGGGCGTGAGCGCTGGTGGAATGCCGACGCGCGTCAAGTGCCTGCACGCCCTCGTTGGCCACTCCCTGGCCGCCGGCCCCGGCGTGAATCCGATCGGGGACCGTGCGCTCACGATGCTCGACGAGCGTGGCCTGTTCTCCACCTCCCGTTGCTCCTGCTGAGCGCTGTTTGCCCATGCCCGCCCCGGCCTCGTCCGGGACTGACCCCCGTAGAAACGAAGCGATGACCCGCGTAGCTGCCATTGACTGTGGAACCAATTCGATCCGACTGCTCGTTGCCGATGGACATATCGGCGAGGACGGCCGTCCCCACCTTGCTGACCTGACCCGCCAGATGCGCATCGTGCGCCTGGGGAAGGGCGTGGATGCGCGCGGCTATCTGGATCCCGCGGCGATCGAGCGCACGGTCGAGGCCACGGTCGAGTATCAGCGCATGATTGAGGCTCTGGGCGCGACGAGCACTCGTTTCGTGGCGACCTCCGCGACGCGTGATGCCTCCAACAGCGCGGACTTCGTGCGCCAGATCAAGGCCATCATCGGCGTGGAGCCCGAGGTCGTCGTCGGCACGGAGGAAGCTTCCCTGTCCTTCAATGGCGCCGTGAGCGGCCTGGGCGAGTCCGTGACTGCCCCGATGCTGGTCGTCGATATTGGCGGCGGCTCGACGGAGCTGGTCCTTGGTTCCACGCGCGTTGAGCAGGCGATTTCGATCGACATGGGCGCCGTGCGCGTCACCGAGAAGTTCTTCTCTCACGTGGATCCGGCAGGCGGCGTGCCCGTCGAGGACCAGGAGCGCGCGATCACCTGGATCGACGAGCAGTTGGACAGCGCTGAGAAGTCCGTGGACCTGGCGCGCGTGCGCTCCCTCGTGGGCGTCGCGGGCACGGTGACCACCCTGACCGCCCAGGCGCTGGGGCTCACCTCGTACCAGCCCGAGCGTATCCACGGCGCCCGCCTGAGCGCCGCCCAGTTCGAGGAAGCCGTGCGCTTCATGGTCGATCAGCCGACCTCCGTGAAGGCCTCCCTGGGCTTCATGCCCGAGGGGCGTGAGGACGTCATCGCGGCGGGTGCGCTCATCTGGAGTCGTATCGTCACGCG
>CALBAF010000311.1 GCA_937926415.1 uncultured Actinomyces sp. | reverse complement strand
GCCACCCCTGGGGTGGCGCCACCGTCTTATGTAATGCGTCAGAGTGAACGGATGACGGTGACCACCTTGCCGAGGATGGTGGCGTCGTCGCCCGGGATGGGGGAGTAGTCCGCGTTGTGGGGCAGGAGCCAGACGTGGCCGCCTGTCACGGAGAGCTCCTTCACCGTGGCCTCGCCGTCGATCATGGCGGCGACGAACTCTCCGTTGCGGGCCTCGTTCTGAGAGCGGATGACGACGTAGTCGCCGTCGAAGATGCCGGCGTCGACCATTGACTCGCCGCTGACTTCGAGCATGAAGAGGTCACCGTGCCCGGTCATGGACGTGGGCAGACGGAAAACGTCCTCCACGTGCTGCTCGGCCGTGATGGGGGTGCCGGCCGCGATGCGACCGACCAGCGGAATCGCCGTGCCTTCCTCCTCCACGTGGGAGACGGGTACTTCGATGCGAACGACCTTTTCCGAAGGAGACGAGGAGGGGGTGATCCCGAGCTCGGCGCGCGCCCGATCGGTGAGGTCCAGCGCGCGGGGCAGGCCGGGCTCACGAACCAGGTACCCGTCGGCTTCGAGCGCATCAAGGTGGTGCTTGACCGTCGAGGGCGACGCCAGGCCAACCGCAGATGCGATCTCGCGCACAGATGGGGGAAAGCCGCTAGATGCCAGTTTTTCGTTGATAACTCGCAGGATCGCGCGGTGTCGATCGCTGATCGAACGCTCGGTCATGGCATCTCCTTCGCAGTAGGTGGACGCAAATGTGCATGGGTGGGCGTCCACTAGATACGTCAAGGATAAGCCGATTTCGCGCAAAATGAAACATATGTTCGAGTGGGTCTCGACATTGTTCACGAAGCGTGCTATCGTACAAGTGTTCGACGAACAGATGTTCGATGAAAGTATTCTGGAGGTTCTCATGAGTGTTCCCGTTGCAACGAAGACTGCCGTTTCGTTCCCTGCGCGCCGCTCTCCGCTTCGTGTCGTGGAGGATGCGCCTCTGGCGACCGTTCGTGACATCTCCAGTGCGCCGTCTGCGCGTCGACGTGTTGAGGCTCAGCGTGTCGATGACCCCTCGTACCTTCGTGCTCCCGCGGCGCCGCGTCGTCGCACTCGATCTTCTCGTCGTGGCATCATCGCCGGCGCGCTCGCGACGGTGGTTCTCTCCGTGGGGGCCGGCGCCCTGGGGCTCGCCATCCAGCCTGCCGCCTACGATGGCCCGACGGTCACCAAGGCCGTCGTCAGTGGTGACTCCGTGTGGTCGCTCGCCCAGAATGTGAAGACGGATCGTCCCCTGGAGCAGGTCGTGTCCGACATCGAGCGCCTCAATGACGTGCAGGGCGCTCTCCAGCCCGGGCAGCGGGTCCTCGTGCCCGTCCGCTGATGGCGCCACGGAGCCTCGTGTCCCTCTGCTGTTGGTGACGCGTGGGACTCCTGTGACAGACGGGGGTCTGAGCGTGTACCGTTGAAGGGTGCACTGCCCTTTCTGTCATAACCCGGATTCGCGCGTCGTCGATACGCGTATTGCGGACGACGGCGCCTCGATTCGGCGTCGCCGTGAGTGCACGCACTGCAAGAAGCGCTTTACCACCCTTGAAACGTCCTCGTTCCAGGTCGTCAAGCGCTCCGGCGTCGTCGAGTCTTTCTCCCGTAACAAAGTCGTATCGGGCGTGAAGAAGGCCTGTCAGGGGCGGCCGGTCTCGGATGATCAGCTCGCGATTCTGGCCCAGCAGGTCGAGGAGCAGCTGCGTTCCACCGGCGTCTCCAACGTGTCGACGAACGAAGTTGGCAAAGCCATCCTCCCGTTCCTGCGTGACCTCGACGTGATCGCCTACCTGCGCTTCGCGTCCGTGTATCGCCAGTTCGATACCCTCGAGGACTTTGAGCAGGCCATTCAGGCACTGCGAGAGCGCTCTCAGGCCGGCGAGGCAGTGCCCGAGGCCGGTGCCCAGGCTAACGCCGAGCCGGCGGCGCCCGTGCCCGCAAAGAAACCGCGCAAAGCCCGCTCCACGCGCAAGCGCCCCGTCTCCAACGTGCCCACGCTGCTGGAAGACGAATGA
>CALBAF010000310.1 GCA_937926415.1 uncultured Actinomyces sp. | reverse complement strand
GGGCGCGTCCACCTTGGCGGGGGGATGCATCTCGATGACCTCGGCGGACTCGAAGTAGGGGGCGGCCATGGCAGCGAACTTCATGGCGAGCACCGCGCCCATCGCGAAGTTCGGGGCAATCAGGACCGCACGCCCGGCGGCCTCGGCGTGCTCGCGCACACGCGCGTAGGACTCTTCCGTCCAGCCGGTCGTGCCCACGACCACGTCAACGCCCGCGTCGAGGAGGGCGTGCACGTTGGACTCGGTGACGGTGGGGATCGAAAAGTCGACGGCGACCTGCGCGCCGTTGACGCTGCTCGCGGTGATCTCATCGCCCGCGTCGAACAGGGCAACAACCTCCATGTCCGGGGCGTCGGTGACCGCCGATACGACGGTCGAGCCCATGCGGCCCTTGGCTCCTGTCACTGCGACGCGAATCATTGCGCTCTCCTTCTTGCGGTTATGTGGCTGTCTTCAGGGTATTCTCACGGGCGGCGCGACGAGCGCGGATGGACAGGGGGTATCTCACTCCCCCGTTTCCTACTGCGCGGGCAGGACGAGGGCCCGGCAATCCAGCTTCGCGATAAGGGACGCCGCCAGCGCGCGCACGTCGCCCGCCTGCACCGCGTCGAACTCGGCGAGGGACTCGTCGATAGGACGGTAACGTCCGATGATCTCCGAGCGGCCCAGTCGCATCATGCGCGACCAGTTGTCTTCGAGGCCCAGGACGACGCCGCCGCGCACCTGTCCGCGCACGCGCGTCATCTCCTCCTCGGTGGGGCCATCGGCGGCCAGGTCCTCGAGCTGGGCGCGCATGATGGCCTCGACCTCGTCAACCTTGTCCGGGCTGCAGCCCGCGTACATGCCGAAGGTTCCGGTGTCGGAGTAGGCCACGTCGAAGGCGTAGGTCGTGTAGGCCAGGCCGCGCTTTTCGCGCACCTCCTGGAAGAGGCGCGACGACATGGAGCCGCCCAGGACCGACAGCAGGACGCTCATGGTCGGACCCGCCGGATCCGTTGCAGACAGGCCCTCGCAGCCGATGACGACGTGCGCCTGGGTGACGTCGCGGCGGCGGGTGATGTCCTTGTCGTGATCGGCGATGGGGTTCACGGTCGTGGATCGACGAGGCCGGGGCAAGGCCGCGCTGCACGCATCCCAGGGCGATCCCTCCAGGGCGGCCTGCACGCGTTCGCACACTGAATCGTGGTCGACGTTGCCGGCGGCGGCCACGATGAGGGACGAGGGGCCATAGTGGGCCTGGTAGTGCTCCCACACATCCGCGCGCTCGACCTCGCGGATCGCCTGGGCTGTTCCGCCGACGGGGCGACCGATCGGGCGGTCACCGTGGACGGCCAGCTGGAAGGTGTCGTGGACCGTGTCCGTGGGCGAGTCCTCCCCCATCGCCAGCTCGTCGAGGATGACGCCGCGCTCCATCGCGAAGTCCTCATCGTCCAGGCGCGAGTCGGTGACCATGTCGGTCAGCGTCTCGATTGCCATGTCGAGGTCAGCGTCGCGCACGCGCGCCCAGTACGCGGTGTGCTCGCGCGCGGTCTCCGCGTTTGACTCGCCGCCCACGCTGTCGAAGGCGACGGCGATGTCGAGGGCGGAACGCTTATTCGTTCCTTTGAACAGAAGGTGCTCGAGGAAGTGGGTCGACCCGGCCGTGCGCGGCCCTTCGTCGCGCGAGCCCACTGGCACCCACAGGGACACGCCCGTGCTCTTCGTCGCAGGGATGGCCTGGGTCAGGACACGAGTCCCGGCTCCCAGGATCGTGCGATCAATGCGGGTGTCGCCATCCTCGATGGACAGGCGAGCCTCGTCGAGCGGCAGCGGCTTGGGCGTCATACTTCTCCTCTTGCATCCCCCATGATCCGGGGGTTGGCACGAAACGTTCACAGTGTAGCCGCAAAAAGGCCGGTGGCCGGGCGGAGCACACGCTCC
Organism: uncultured Actinomyces sp.; assembly: GCA_937926415.1. Classification (GTDB taxonomy): domain Bacteria; phylum Actinomycetota; class Actinomycetes; order Actinomycetales; family Actinomycetaceae; genus Pauljensenia. The sequence continues at coordinate 11 of CALBAF010000310.1, read as the reverse complement.
GTCCCGGCCAC
>CALBAF010000309.1 GCA_937926415.1 uncultured Actinomyces sp. | reverse complement strand
CTCGAGGGCGCCGGCCATCGCGAGTTTCTCCATCGCGGAGGCGCTCACGTGGGCTCGCCGCGCGAGGTCTGCCTGACTCGTGAACACTCCCCGACGCCTGGCTTCAACGATGCGCTCGGCGGCCGCGCCCAGGCCTCGTACCTGTGAAAGGCCGATACGAACCGCAAGCTCACGATCGACGTCAAGGGGAACGACGCCGCGCACAGGCAAAGATTCCGGGCGTCCCGGGCGGTAGGACTCCCCCGCTGCTTCTTCGCTCACGCGTTGCACGCTCGCGTCGACGAGTGAATCGTTGACCGATGGGCCCACGACGCGCACCCCGTGCCTGCGAGCGTCCTGCACGAGTGTGGCCGGAGAATAGAACCCCATCGGCTGGGACGCCAAGATGGCGGCGTAAAAATGCTCCGGAGCGTGAACCTTGAGCCAGGACGACGCATAGACGATGTGCGCGAAGGAAAACGAATGCGATTCGGGAAACCCGAAATCCGCGAAACCTTTGAGCTGCTCGAAGATGCGCTCCCGCGTCAGCGCATCAATGCCTCGCTCCTTCATGCCGGCCATGAGATCCCCCTTCAGGGCCTCCATGCGCTCGGGGCTGCGTTTGGCCCCCATCGCGCGACGCAGCTGATCGGCGCGCGCTCCAGACAAACCCGCGGCATCCGTAGCGATGCGCATGAGCTGCTCCTGAAAAAGGGGGACGCCCAGCGTCTGGCGCAGTGCTGGTTCGAGGAGCGGGTGCAGATAGGTGACTTCCTCGCGCCCGGATCGACGTCGCAGGTAGGGATTCACTGAGCGTCCCTGGATCGGGCCGGGACGAATGAGGGCGACCTCCACGACAATGTCGTAAAAGCAGCGAGGCTTGAGCCTGGGCAGCGTGTTCATCTGAGCGCGCGATTCCACCTGAAACACGCCGACCGTGTCGGCCGCGCAGAGCAGGTCATAGACCCTCGGGTCTTCCTCCGGCAGGGTGTGCAGACCCAGGGGCCCTCCCTCGCGCCCGCGCACGACGCGCGACGCCCAGCCTCGCAGGTGTGGATTTGCTGTCTCGGCTGCGCTCGCCATCCCTGCCTGCAGCTCGCCGAAAGCGATGCGCAGTGCGGTGAGCATGCCCAGCGACAGCAGGTCAAACTTCACGAGGCCGGCATCGGCGCAGTCCTCCTTGTCCCATTGGAGGACGGTACGACCGGGCATCGCGGCCCAGCTGACCGGGCAGATACGTGACACCGGTTGATCGGTGAGCACCATGCCTCCCGAGTGAATCCCCATGTGCCGGGGGAGGCGCGCGAGTGCTTGAGCCGCATCCCCCACGAGGGTGGGCACCTCTCCCCTGCCCTGGGACCAGGCCGTCGCCGTGCCGGCAGGGTACCCGAGGGCACGCGCGACATCGCGGATCGCCGAGCGCGGTCGGTACGTGATGACGTTCGCGACCTGGGCTGCGCGATCGCGCCCGAACGTGTCGTACACGTATTGGATGACTTCTTCTCGACGGCACGCCTCAATGTCGACGTCGATGTCCGGCGGCCCTGAACGCGCATCCGAGAGGAATCGCTCGAACAGCAGGTTGTGGCGCACCGCGTCCACCGCCGTGATCCCCAGGCAGTAGCACACCGCCGAGTTCGCAGCACTGCCTCGCCCCTGGCACAGGATTCCGTTGCGGGCACAAAAGTCGACGATCTCCTTCACGATGAGGAAGTAGCCTGCGAAGCCGAGGCGCTTGATCACCCCGAGTTCGCGATCGATCGTCTCCCATGCCCGGGGGTGCTGCGCGCGCGTGCCGTAGCGTCGACGCGCTCCCTCGTAGGCGCAGTGTGCGAGCCAACTGTCCGGGGTGTGCCCGTCGGGGACCTGGGTGCGCGGCAAGCGCGGGGCGACGAGGCGCAGGTCAAAAGCGCACGAGGCTGCGACCTCGCACGCGTTGTCGAGCGCCTGCG
>CALBAF010000308.1 GCA_937926415.1 uncultured Actinomyces sp. | reverse complement strand
AGGCCGAAGGCCCCCGCCCAGGCGTAGCGCCGGGGCAGCCCGTTGCGGACCCCGTTCTCAATGGACTCGAAGTCGATCGCCAGGAAGAAGGAGGCCAGGATGACCGCAAGAATCCCGAGCGGGACGCCCAGCGGGATCCCCATGATGGTCAGGGAGCGCAGGCCCCAGGCGCCGGTAGTGGCGCCGGTCATCATAAGGACGAAGTTGATGAGGCTGAAGATCATGTAGCCGAAGGTGGCCACGACCACCACTCGACGGAACCTGCCCTGGACCCGGAAGCCGCCGTAGGAGTAGGCCGCGAGCATGGCGCCGAAGGTGGCCAGCGTCGCGAGCACGGCCTGGACGACGATCCCCTCGTAGCGGGCCTCCATGATGCCGGAGAAGCCGCCCAGCAGCAGTCCCTCGAAGGCCGCGTAGGCCAGGATGAGGGCCGGGGAGGGCTCCCGCTTGAAGCTGTTGACCAGGCCCAAGACGAAGGCACCGATGGCACCGGCGAACACCGCCATGGCGCCCAGGCTGAAAGTCGCCTCATCGGAGCTGGTCACCAGGCTCCAGGACAGGGCGCCCGTGGCCAGGATGACGGCGAACATGCCGGCGGTGCGGATGATGACGTCGTCGTAGGTCATGCGGCGCATGTCCGCGTTGGTGGCCGACGGCGCCTGGTACTGGGTCTCCAGGCCGGCCATCTGCTCGGGAGTCACCTGGCCGTAGCCGGCCACCTGCTGACCGTACTGGTTGCCGTACTGGCCGGCGGCCTGACCGTACTGCTGGCCGTAGCCGGCGGCCTGCTGGCCGTACTGGCCGGCCTGGTAGCCGGGCATCGTGGGGTAGCCGTTGGGCGTCTGGGCCGGGGCGGTCCCAGGCGCATGGCCGCCTTCCTTGAAGGCGGTGCTTCGGCTGAAGAAGGGGTTGGACATGTTCCTCTCATCCTCTCTGAGGGGGCTGGGACCGTCGGCCCGGAGAGGCCGTCGCTCGCAGTCCGGTCCGGCCGCCACGGACCGGCACCGGAAACTGCGCACATTATGCGCAGCCCCCGCCCGGTCAGGGGAACCCATTTCC
>CALBAF010000307.1 GCA_937926415.1 uncultured Actinomyces sp. | reverse complement strand
CAGGGCGATCAGCAGGGCACACAAGCTAATCGCGGTGCCTACGATGACACATCACTGACCCGTTGCTTGAGCCGCGCATCACCCAGCGGCCCCCCACCTTCGTTTCAATGAAAGAGGCTCACATGAGCGACAACAACGAGAACGTTGACCAGGAAAAGACCCCCGAGGGGCCCCTCCAGACCGCCCCCGGCACGACCACCATCGAGGAAAACGTCGTCGCTAAGATCGCCGGCATGGCCGCCCGCCAGGTGCCCGGCGTGTACGGCATGGGCAACGCCGTGCGCCGCGCCTTCAGCGCCGTAACTGACCGCATCACCACCACCCAGACCAACGTCACCGGCGGCATCACCGTACACAAGGGCGAAACCCAGACCGCCATTGATGTCACTGTCGTCGTCGAGTACGGCTACTCCATCATCAACGTCTGCAACGACATTCGCAGCAACATCATCGACCAGATCGAAGGAACCACCGGCCTGGAGGTCGTCGAGGTCAACATCGACGTCACCGACGTCCACCTGCCCGAGGAGGAAACAAACACCTCCGACTCAACCGATCTGAAGTAGTCGACCTCGACGCCTGGATCTGAGGAATTCGCATGAAGACAACGCACCTGGCTCTCCTGGTGGGCCTGTTTATGGGAGCCGTTCTCGCGTTCGGTTCCTTCGCCAGCTTCGTCCTCGTTGCCCTGTGCGGCGTCGTCGGATGGGTAGTGGGCCTCTATCTGGAGGGCCGGGTCGATGTCCAACGTATCCTCGATTGGCGAAAGAGGTGACGAGCGTGACCGCGTCTGACTCCGCAGTCACGCAGTCGAGGCCGTCGCACGAGAAGGGTTCCTCCTTGACGCAGCGCGGCACCACGACTATCCCGGCCACTGTAGTTGCCCAAATCGCCGCTCAAGCAGCGTTTGAGTTTGCCGCCGTAGGCTCGAACGCAGGCGGAGTTCTCGGGATTGGCTCCCATCGAAACTTCGGGTCTCGTCCCGAGGCCACGTGCCAACTCTATGGGCAGCGCGCGATCCTCCATCTGGACCTCGGCCTTGTCTTCCCCACCCCCTTGTCCTCCACTATCGAGGACCTGCGTGCGCAC
>CALBAF010000306.1 GCA_937926415.1 uncultured Actinomyces sp. | reverse complement strand
CGAAGGCGCGGTGGTGCGCCGCGGCGACGAGGTCGGACAGGACCGCCGAGGCCGTGGGAGCACCGCCGGCGCCCTGGCCGTAGAACATGAGACGGCCAGCGGCCTCACCCTCGACGAGGATCGCATTGAACGCGCCATCCACGGAGGCGAGCGGATGGTCGGAGGGAACCTGGGCGGGGTGCACGCGCATGGCGACGCCCTCTCGGCCGTCCTCTCCGATGCGACGCTCAGCGATGGCCAGGAGCTTAATGGTGTGGCCGACGCGCGCGGCCTCCTCCATGTCCTCCTTGGTGATGCTGGAGATTCCCTCGACCGCGACGTCGTCGATGCCGACGCGGGTATGGAAGGCAAGCGAGGCCAGGATGGAGCACTTGGCGGCGGCGTCGAGGCCCTCGACGTCAGCGGTGGGGTCGGCCTCGGCGAAACCGAGGTCCTGCGCCTGCTTGAGGGCCTCCTCGTAGCTCAGGCCCTTCGTGCTCATGGCGTCCAGGATGAAGTTGGTCGTGCCGTTGACGATGCCCATGACGGTCGTGATGCGGTCGCCGGCCAAGGACTCGCGCAGGCCGTAGACGACGGGGACAGCGCCAGCGACGGCGGCCTCGTAGTAGAGGTCAGCACCATTGGAGGCGGCCGCCTCGTAGAGCTCGGGGCCGTGGGCGGCCAGCAGGGCCTTGTTGCCCGTGACGACCGAGATTCCCTGGTTGAGAGCGCGCAGCACGAGGGTGCGTGCGGGCTCGATACCGCCGATCAGCTCGACGACGAGGTCCATGTTGTCGATCGCCTCGGCCGGGTCCGTCGTCAGCAGCTCGCGGTCGATCGGAGCGTCACGCGGGGCATCCACATTGCGGACGAGGACGCGGCGCACCTCCATTTCAGCGCCCGAGCGAGCGGCGAAATCCTCGCGGCTGGACTGCAGGATGCGAATGACCTGGCTACCGACGGTTCCGGCTCCAAGAACGCCAACTCCGAGGACGGGACGGGGTGCAGACATAGGACTTTTTCTCCTTTGTGGGACGGGCACTGGTACCAGTGTAGGCGGTCAAAGCCGCTCCCCTCTCTTAAGGACCTTGGTCCCACAATTTGACCGACAGAAACTTTGGACCCATATCCTGAGACGGAGAACATAGGCCGCCGGTCGATATGGGTTGTGGAGACCCCCCAAGCCGTAGGACAATGGGCCTAAGCGTTGGAATCCGACGCACATGGGAGCTTTGCTCCTGACATACCGTCCCCACAACGGGATACGGACATCCGAGAAGAGGAAGAATGACGACAGCAGACCAGAAGGCCTGGGAAGGTTTCGTAAAGGGTAACTGGTGCGATGAGGTCGACGTGCGTGACTTCATTCAGCTGAACTACACCCCCTACGAGGGCGACGCCTCGTTCCTGGCAGGGCCGACCGAGAAGACCCTGCGCGTGTGGAACACTCTCGAAGAGAAGTACCTCTCCGAAGAGCGCAAGAAGCGCATCCTCGACATCGACACGGACACCCCGGCCGACATCGACGCCTTCAAGCCGGGCTACATCTGCGAGGACGATGACGTGATCGTCGGCCTGCAGACCGATGCCCCCCTCAAGCGCGCGATGATGCCGAACGGCGGCTGGCGCATGGTCGAGACGGCCATCCACGAGGCCGGCATGGAGTACAACCCCGAGGTGAAGAAGATCTTCACCAAGTACCGCAAGACCCACAACGACGCGGTCTTCGACATCTACACGCCGCGTATTCGTGCTGCTCGTTCCTCCCACATCATCACCGGCCTGCCGGACGCCTACGGCCGTGGCCGCATCATCGGCGACTACCGCCGCGTGGCCCTCTACGGTGTTGACCACCTCATCGCTGAGAAGGAAAAGGACAAGGATCGTTACGTCAACGAGCCCTTCTCCGAGAACTGGGCGCGTTACCGCGAGGAGCACTCCGAGCAGATCAAGGCCCTCAAGAAGCTGAAGAACCTGGCTCAGTCCTACGGCTACGACATTTCCGGCCCGGCCACCAACGCTCACGAGGCCGTGCAGTGGACCTACTTCGGTTACCTGGCCTCCGTGAAGTCCCAGGACGGCGCCGCCATGTCGATCGGCCGCCTGTCCGGCTTCTTCGACATCTACTTCGAGCGCGATCTGAAGAACGGCACGCTGGACGAGTCCGGCGCCCAGGAGATCATCGACGCCCTCGTCATCAAGCTGCGCATCACCCGCTTCCTGCGCACCATCGCCTACGACCAGATCTTCTCGGGCGACCCCTACTGGGCCACCTGGTCGGACGCCGGCTTCGGCGACGACGGCCGTACGCTGGTCACCAAGACCTCGTTCCGCCTGCTCCAGACCCTGGTCAACCTCGGCCCGGCCCCCGAGCCGAACATCACCATCTTCTGGGATGAGAACCTGCCCCGCGGCTACAAGGAGTTCTGCGCCCTCATCTCGATCGACACCTCGTCGATCCAGTACGAGTCCGATCCGCAGATCCGCGCCCACTGGGGCGACGACGCCGCCATCGCGTGCTGTGTCTCCCCCATGAAGGTCGGCAAGCAGATGCAGTTCTTCGGCGCTCGCGTGAACGCCGCCAAGGCCCTGCTCTACGCCATCAACGGTGGCCGCGACGAGATGAGCGGCAAGCAGGTCATGGAAGGCTACGAGCCCGTCCAGGGTGACGGCCCGCTCGACTTCGATGACGTGTGGAAGCGCTACGAGGAGATGCTGGACTGGGTCATTGGCACCTATGTCGAGGCCCTCAACATCATCCACTACTGCCACGATCGCTACGCCTACGAGTCCATCGAGATGGCGCTGCACGACGCCGAGATCATTCGCACCATGGGCTGCGGCATCGCCGGCCTGTCCATCGTTGCCGACTCGCTGGCCGCCATCAAGTACGCGAAGGTCTACCCGATCCGCGACGAGACCGGCCTGGTCGTCGACTACCGCACCGAGGGCGAATTCCCGACCTACGGCAACGACGATGACCGCGCCGACGACATCGCCGCGACCGTCGTCCACACCGTCATGGACAAGATCCGCGCCATCCCCATGTACCGCGACGCGGTCCCGACCCAGTCGGTCCTGACGATCACCTCGAACGTCGTCTACGGCAAGGCCACCGGTTCCTTCCCGTCGGGCCACCAGAAGGGCACCCCCTTCGCCCCCGGCGCGAACCCGGAGAACGGCATCGACACGCACGGCATGGTCGCCTCCATGCTGTCGGTCGGCAAGCTGGACTACAACGACGCGCTCGATGGCATCTCGCTGACGAACACGATCACCCCGCAGGGCCTGGGCCGCTCCAAGGAAGAGCAGATCCAGAACCTGGTCGGCATCCTCGACGCCGGCTTCGTTCCGGACGATTCCTGCGCCTACGACGGCACCGCGGGCTACTGATCCACCATTGGCGGGGATCG
>CALBAF010000305.1 GCA_937926415.1 uncultured Actinomyces sp. | reverse complement strand
AACATGCGGCCCTTCATGCCGCCGCCGGCCTTCGCGGCCGCGGCGTTGTAGACCTTCTCCATGACGCGCGGGACCACGAGGAGCATCGTCGGCTTGAAGGTCGCGATGTCGTTAACGAGGTTGCGCGTGTCGGGGGAGAACGCGGTGACGCCCTGGCCCGCGAGCAGGCAGTACATGACGAAGCGCGCGAGCACGTGGGCGACGGGTAGGAAGAGCAGGGAGCGCGACTTTGGGTCGTTGATGAGCAGGGGCAGGAAGTCGTAGGCCTGCAGCATGGGCGAAATGAAGTTGCCATGCGTGAGCACGACACCCTTGGGCATGCCAGTCGTGCCGGAGGTGTAGATGACGGTCGCCTCGTCGTGAAGCGTCACGGCGTCGGTGCGTTCGCGCACCTCTTCGACGCTCACGCCCTGCGCGGCGCCCGTCAGGACGCGCTCAGCACCCCGGTCCAGGGAGAGGATGTGGCGGACACCTTCGGTGCGCACGGACTCGACAAGTTCGGCCTGCTGCGTCGTCGCAGTGATGACGATGCGCACGTCGGCGTCGGCGAGAATGTGCGCGATCTGCGAGGCGGAGTCCGTCTCGTAGATGGGCACCGTGATGGCGCCGCAGGACAGGGCGGCCACGTCGATGAGAGCCCACTCGTAGGAGGTGGGGGCCAGGATCGCCAGGTGGTCGCCGGCCTCGAGCCCAATGCCGATGAGGCCACGCGCAATCGAGTCGGCCTCACCGAGGAAGGTCTCCATCGTGACCGGGCGCCACGCGCCCACGTTGGAGCGGCGCTCGATCGCGACCTGCCCGGGGTGAGACGCCACGCGCTGGTGGAGCATCTTCGGCAGGTTCATGTCCTCGGTGGCTTCTCGGGTCGCGATCGACTCCCATGAGCCGTCGGCGAGCCTGCGTACCGTCATTGCGGTCCTTTCGTGGGGTGGGCGCTGAGCGCCGTGCGTGGTGGGATCAGTTCTTCTTGCCGCGGCCAAAAAGCCCGCGCTTCTTCGTCGGCTCGGCGGAGACGGGGCCGCCGTACAGGGCGTCGACCTCGTAGGCGTAGTCGGCGATGACCTTGCGGCGGCGCAGCTTCATCGACGGCGTCACGTAGCCGTTCTCGACGGTGAAGGTCGCGTCGATGATGCGGAACTTGCGGATGGACTCGGCGCGGGAGACAGCCTTGTTGGCGCGCTCGACGGCCTTCTCGAGAGACTCGCGAACGGCGGGTAGCTCGGCTGCCTCGGTGGGCGAGCACTGCGGCAGGCCGTGCTTGGACAGCCAATCGGGCAGCATGTCGGCGTCGAGGGTGAACAGGGCACCGACGTAGGGGCGCTGGTCGCCGACCACGATGACGTTGGCGATCAGCGGGTGCGTGGCCAGGGAATCCTCGAGGACCTCGGGGGAGACGTTCTTGCCACCCGCGGTGACGATGAGTTCCTTCTTGCGGCCGGTGATGGTCAGCTGGCCCTTGCGGTCGAGGGAGCCGAGGTCGCCCGTGTGGAACCACTTGCCGTCGGGCATGACCTCGGCGGTCTGCTCGGGCAGGTGGTAGTAGCCGGGCATGACGGACTGGCCGCGCACGAGGATCTCGCCGTCCTTGGCGAGCTTGATGAAGTTGCCGGGCAGGGGTAGGCCGACGCTGCCGACGGGGTTCTTGCCGATGTGCTGGACGGCGATCGGGCCGGTCGTCTCGGACAGGCCGTAGCCCTGGATGAGGGTGATGCCCATGCCGGCGTAGAAGTGCGCGAGGTCGGTGGCCAGCGGCGCGCCGCCGGACACGATGTAGCGCAGGTTGGGGCCGAGCACGGAGCGGATCTTCTTGAGGACGAGCGCGTCGGCGATGCCGTGGCGCATCTTCTTGAACAGGCCGGGGCCGAAGGTCTTCTCTGAGGCCACGGAGAAGGTGCGCGCCTGCTTGGCGCTCCAGGCGAACATGCGGCCCTTGATGCCGCCGCCCGCCTTGGAGGAGGCCGCGTTGTAGACCTTCTCGAGGACGCGGGGCACGACGAGGAGCACGGAGGGCTTGAAGGCCTGGATGTCCGGCAGGAGGTTCTTGATGCTGGGAGAGAAGCCGAGTACGCCCTGGCCCGACAGGATCACGTGCATGACGAGGCGCGCGAGCACGTGGGCGACGGGCAGGAAGAGGAGCAGGCGGGTCTCGGGGGAGTCGATGACCTCGCCGAGGACCTGGCGCGCGCCTTCTGAGGTCGCGACGAAGTTCGCGTGCGTGAGGGCCACGCCCTTGGGGTTTCCGGTCGTGCCGGAGGTGTAGATGATGGTGGCGATGTCCGAGGAGGAGATGGCCGCGCGGCGCTGCTCGACGTTTTCGATGGTGATGCCGGTGGCCGCGCGGGCGATCATGCGCTGGGCGCCGCGGTCGAAGGAGTCGACCGCCACGGTGTATTCGGGGGCAACGGAGTGGACGAGCTCGGCCTGCTGGGTGGTGGCCGTGAAGACTCGGGTCACGTGTGCGTCGGTGAGGATGTGCTCGATCTGGGCCGCAGAGTCGGACTCGTAGATCGGGACGGTGATCGCGCCGATGGACAGGAGTGCGAGGTCGAGGAGGAGCCACTCGTACGAGGTCGGAGCGAGGATCGCGACCGCGTCGCCGGGCTGAACGCCGAGGCCGATGAGGCCGCAGGCGGTGTACTCGACCTGACGCTGGAGCTCAGAAGTGGTCAGGGAGCGGGTGGCACCGACGGAGGAGCGCTGCTCGACCGCCACCTGGTCGGGGTGCAGGAGCGCGCGCTTGGCCAGCATGTCCGGAATGATGTCGTGCTCTCCGACTTTGTAGGTCGGCTTGATCGTGTACGAGCCATCACGCATGCGCTTCATCGTGTCCTCCGGGATGTCGGTTCAAAGACTGAACAACAGGTTCGATGTGAGTCTACTGGTTGTGGCGCGGCCCTCGCCCCTTAATAGGGGCGAGGGCCACTGAGTGACGATTAGATCACAGGTCGTAGTACATCTGGTATTCGTAGGGATGCGGGTAGGCGCGCATCGGGGCGACCTCGTTGGTCTCCTTGTACTCCAGCCACGTGTCAATGAGGTCCTGCGTGAAGACGTCTCCCTCGGTGAGGAACTCGTGGTCCTCGCGCAGCGCGTCCAGAGCGGCCTCGAGGGAACTGGGCAGCTTCGCAATGTCCTGGTACTCGGCCGGGGGCAGCTCGTAGAGGTCCTTGTCGATCGGCGCGGCCGGCTCGATGCGGCGCTTGATGCCGTCGATGCCCGCCATGAGGCAGGCCGAGAACGCCAGGTAGGGGTTCGCGCTCGGGTCCGGCACGCGGTACTCCACGCGCTTGGCCTTCGGGGACGTGCCCGTCACCGGGATGCGGATGCATGCGGAGCGGTTACGCGCCGAGTACACGAGGTTGATCGGGGCCTCGAAGCCGGGAACGAGGCGTCGGAAGGAGTTCACCGACGGGTTTGTGAAGGCGAGGAGCGCAGGCGCGTGCTCGAGCAGGCCGCCGATGAACCAGCGGGCCGTGTCGGACAGGGAGCCGTAGCCGCGCTCGTCGTAGAACAGGGGCTCGCCGTTCTTCCACAGCGAGATGTGCGTGTGCATGCCCGAGCCGTTGTCACCGAAGAGGGGCTTGGGCATGAAGGTCGCGGAGTGGCCGAACTCGAGGGCGGAGTTCTTGATGACGTACTTGAATTTCATCATGTCGTCGGCCGCGGTCTGCAGCGTCGCGAAGCGGTAGTTGATCTCCTGCTGGCCGCCCGAGCCGACCTCGTGGTGGGCGCGCTCGATTGTCAGGCCGACCTCTTCGAGGAGTCGGCTCATCTCGTCGCGCACGTCCGCGTACTTGTCGGCGGGGGAGACGGGGAAGTAGCCGCCCTTGATGGGTACCTTGTAGCCCATGTTGCCGCCCTCTTCGGCGCGGCCGGTGTTCCAGTACGCCTCGGGGGAGTCGACGGAGAAGAAGGTGTTGTGGGGGCTGACCTGGTAGCGCACGTCGTCGAAGAGGTAGAACTCGGCCTCGGCCCCGATGAAGCACTCGTCGGCGATGCCGGTCGAGCGCAGGTAGGCCTCGGCCTTGGCGGCCACCTGGCGGGGGTCGCGCGAGAAGGGCTCGTCGGTGAAGGGGTCGACGATGGAGAAGTTGACGACCAGGGTCTTGCGGTCACGGAACGGGTCGACGAACGCGGAGGAGATGTCCGGAATGAGCTTCATGTCGGACTCGTGGATCGCGGTGAAGCCGCGCACCGAGGAGCCGTCAAACATGAGACCGTCCGACAAAGCGGCGTCCAGGAACTCGCTCACGGGGATCGTAAAGTGCTGCTGAACCCCGGGGACGTCGCAGAAGCGCACGTCGACGAGTTCGATGTTCTGCTCGGAGATAAAGTCTGCGACCTCTTGGGTGGAGGTGAACATGAACGTCCTTCTTTGTGGGAGAGCTGTACTCGAAGGTCAAGAATCGGTCAATTCGTGGCCAAGTCCAGTATATGCCCACAGGTGGCGCGCGTGTGTATTGGTTTCATTATTTAAAGGTTTCATGACATAGAGCACGCCCAAGGTGGGTGTTGGGCGTTCCCAGCCCCGGCCTCGTACCCTGGGAGCGTGGCAGATCCTTCGACGTACCGACCCCGCACGGGAGACATTCCGACCTCGCCGGGCGTCTACCGATTCTCCGATCCTCAGGGTCGCGTCATCTACGTCGGCAAGGCCAAAAACCTGCGCAACCGCCTCACCAACTACTTCCAGGACCTGGCGAACCTGCACCCGCGCACCCAGCAGATGGTGATGACCGCGAGCGCTGTGCAGTGGACCGTCGTTCGTTCCGAAGTCGAGGCCCTGACCCTGGAGTTCACGTGGATTAAGGAATTCAATCCGCGCTTCAACGTCATGTTTAAGGACGACAAGTCCTACCCCTACCTGGCGGTGTCGATGGGGGAGCGCTTCCCCCGCGTGCAGGTGACGCGCGAACGTAAGCGCGCCGGGTCGCGGTACTTCGGTCCGTACACGCAGGTGTGGGCGATCCGCGAGACCATCGATCAGCTGTTGCGAGTGTTCCCGATGCGCTCGTGTTCGGCGGGTGTGTTCCAGCGTGCGAAGGCTCAGGGGCGCCCCTGCCTGCTCGGGTACATCGACAAGTGTTCGGCCCCGTGCGTAGGGCGCATCTCCATGGAGGAGCATCGAGAGCTCGCAGAGGGTTTGTGCCAGTTTATGGAGGGGCGCACCGGCCCGGTGATCCGCGATCTTGAGGAGCAGATGCGCCAGGCTTCGATGGAGCTGAACTTCGAGCGTGCGGCGAAGCTGCGTGACGACGTCAAGGCGCTGCGCACGGTGCTGGAGCGCAACGCGGTTGTGCTCGACGATGGGTCGGACGCGGACGTGTTCTCGCTCGTGAGTGATGACTTGGATGCCGCGGTGCACGTCTTCCACGTGCGCGGCGGACGCATTCGAGGCACGCGCGGCTGGGTGATCGAGCGCGTGGATGGCGCGGACGATGCGGAGCTCATGGCTCGCCTCCTCGAGCAGGTGTATTCCTCGGCGTCGCCGGACGAGGCCGGGGCTGGGAAGGCGGCCAAGGTGGCGGCCGTAAGCGTGGACGACGTCGCGCATACGCCGACCTCGGCGATCCCTCGCGAGGTGCTCGTCTCCGTCGAGCCGGAGGAGAGGGAGACCATCGCGCGCTGGCTGGCCGAGATGCGGGGCGCGTCCGTGTCGGTGCACGTGCCCAAGCGCGGCCCGAAGGCCCAGATCATGGATACGGTCACGGAGAACGCACGCCAGGCCCTCGCGCTGCACCGCACGAAGCGCGCGGGCGACATTACGGCGCGTTCGAAGGCGCTCGAGCAACTGGCTGAGAATCTCGATCTGCCCGGCGCGCCGCTGCGCATCGAGTGCTACGACGTCTCGCACACGGGCGGGGAGAATCAGGTTGCCTCGATGGTGGTGTTCGAGGACGGCATGCCCCGCAAGGACGCGTACCGCACCTACAACATCCGCGGCGAGGACGGAAACGGCACCCCCGACGACACGAGCGCGATGAACGAGGTTCTCACGCGCCGCTTCTCGCGCCTGCTCGCCGAGGAGGCCGGCGTCGACGGAGAGGACGAGGACGGCGTTGCCTACGCCTCGGGTCCGATCGACGCAACGACGGGACGTCCCAAGCGCTTCTCTTACCGGCCCGACCTGGTCGTCGTGGACGGCGGCCTGCCCCAGGTGAACGCGGCCCGAGCCGCCCTGGACGCAGTCGGCGCGGACGTGCCCGTTGTGGGCCTGGCTAAGCGCCTCGAAGAGGTGTGGATTCCCGGCGACGACTTCCCGCTGATCCTGCCGCGCACGTCGGAGGCTCTCTACCTCCTGCAGTATCTGCGCGACGAGTCCCACCGCTTCGCTATTACGAAGCACCGCAAGCGCCGGTCGAAGGCTCAGCGCCGCTCGGTTCTCGATTCCATCCCAGGGCTTGGACCGACGCGCCAGGCCGCGCTACTGAAGCATTTTGGCTCTGTGAAGCGGATTCGCGAGGCCACGCCCGAGCAGATTGCCGAGGTCAAGGGCGTGGGACTCGGCCTTGCGCGCACGATCCGCGATAGGCTAGCGGCATCGTCGAGGGAGGATACACCATGACAATGACGCTTCCCGTGCCACTGCCGGCACGCGTACTGCTGCTGGGATCGGGCGAACTCGGTAAGGAAGTCGTGATCGCCCTGCAACGCTACGGATGCACCGTGATCGCCTGCGACTCCTACGCCAATGCCCCCGCCATGCAGGTCGCGGACGAATCCCGCGTCTTTGACATGAGCGACCCGCAGGCTCTGCGCGAGGTGCTCGACAACGTCGATGTTGACCTCATCGTCCCCGAGGTCGAGGCCATTGCGACAGACGAGCTGAGCGCCTATGAAGAGCGCGGCGTGCGCGTCGTCCCCAACGCCTTTGCCGTCCAAGCGACGATGGATCGTCAGCGCATCCGTAACCTCGCCGCATCCCTGCCCGGCGTGCGCACATCGGCCTTCCGCTTTGCGCGCAGCGAGGCTGAGTTGGCCGCGGCTCTCGACGAGGTTGGTTACCCCGCCTTCGTTAAGCCCACGATGTCCTCCTCCGGGCACGGCCAGTCCCGCGTGACGGGACCCGAGCAGGCCGCCTCCGCCTGGGCGCACGCCGAGGAGGACGCGCGCGCCACGACCGGCGTTGTCATCGTTGAAGAGGGCGTTGACTTCGACTACGAGATCACGCTGCTCACCGTGCGCTCCTGGGACGCCGCGTCTGCCGCCGTGACGACGAGCTTCTGCGCTCCGATTGGTCACCGCCAGGAGGGTGGTGACTACGTCGAATCCTGGCAGCCCATGGCCATGAGCGAGGCCGCCCTCGAGGGTGCGCGACAGATGGCCAAGGCCGTGACCGACGCCCTGGCTGAGGCCGGAAACGGCCCGTGCCTCGGCATCTTCGGCGTTGAGTTCTTCGTGAAGGGTGACGACGTCTGGTTCTCTGAGCTCTCGCCCCGCCCCCACGACACCGGCATGGTCACGATGGTGACTCAAGCCCAGTCCGAGTTCGAGCTGCACGCACGCGCGATCCTGGGACTGCCCGTCTCCACGGCCCAGTCCACGCTGGCGTATGCGGGAACGCTTTGCAGAAACAGGATCTCATAGGCGGCCAGTCCCAGAATGCGGCGCATGGCGGAAGACGTACGGCCGGGCGCAGCCAGAAGGGTATCCAGCAGAAAATCCAGCCGCCCGCGAAAACGCAGATAGCCGTAGGCCAACTCCGTGGCCAGGGC
>CALBAF010000304.1 GCA_937926415.1 uncultured Actinomyces sp. | reverse complement strand
CGATCGACGAGGCCAGGGATGCGCGCTCGGCGATCGCCGCGTCGAGGGAACGCAGGCGGATCTTCGCGGCGCCCAGGTTGGAGACCTCGTCGATCTTGAGCACGGTGTGCACGTCGCCGCGGCCTTCGAGGATCTCCTGGACCTGGTCGGCGGTGATCGCGTCGACACCGCAGCCAAACGAGTTGAGCTGGACCATCTCGAGGTCGGGCTCGTCGCCGACACGGGCGGCGGCCTCGTAGAGGCGCGAGTGGTAGGACCACTGGTCGAGGACGCGCAGGGGGCGCTCGAGGCGCGCGTCCACAATGGAGTCCTCGGTGAGGACGGCCATTCCCAGGCCCACAATGACCTCGGGGATGCCGTGGTTGATCTCGGGGTCGAGGTGGTAGGGGCGGCCCGCTAGCACGATGCCGCGCACGCCATGCTCACGCATCCACTCGATGGTTTCGACGCCCTTCGCGCGGATCTCGGCCTTGACGGCGGCGTCTTCCTCCCACGCCTTGTCGAGGGCGGCCTTCATCTCTTCGACGGGGATGTCGTAGCCGTATTCCTTGAAGGTCTTGGACAGGTGGGCGGGCAGGTACTCGCGGTTGCCGAAGTTAACGAAGGGGCTGATGAACTTTGTGCCCGGCTCCAAGAGGCGCTCCATGTTGTTGCGGATGACCTCGGGGTAGGTCGCCACGATGGGGCAGTTGAAGGAGTTTTCGGACTCGGTGAGCTTCTGCTCGAAGTCGACGCAGGGGTAGAAAATCGTCGTGATGCCCTTGTCCAGCAGGGACTCGATGTGTCCGTGGACGAGCTTGGCCGGGTAGCACACGTTCTCCGAGGGGATGGACTCCATGCCGGTCTCGAAGAGGTCGTGGTTGGAGCGGCCCGAGATCATGACGCGGAAGCCCAGAGCGGTGAGCATCGTGAACCAGAACGGGTAGTTCTCATACATGCCGAGCACGCGCGGGATGCCGATGTCGCCGCGGAACGCCTTTTTCTCGGTGAGGCGGCGGTATCCGAAGATCCGCTTGTACTTCCAGTCGTAGAGGTTGGGCAGGTCCGACTTCTTGGGGACGCGCTCCAGGGACGCGCCGCGCTCGCAGCGGTTGCCCGACACGTGGCGCTCGCCATTGGAGAACGTCGAGATGGTCATCTGGCAGTGGTTCTGGCACAGGCGGCAGGTCTTGCGCGTGGTGTCGACGCTGAAACCCTCGAGGGCCTCGATCGTGGCGAGCGACGAGGTCCCCTCCCCCGTGTCGTGCATGCGCGCGGTCAGGGCGGCGCCGTACGCGCCCATGAGGCCGGCGATGTCGGGGCGCACGACCTCGCGGCCGGTGAGCAGCTCGAAGGCGCGCAGGACCGAGTCGTTGAGGAAGGTGCCGCCCTGCACGACGACGCGCTCACCGAGGTCCGAGGGCTCCTTGAGCTTGATGACCTTGTAGAGGGCGTTGCGCACAACGGAGTAGGACAGGCCGGCGCTGATGTCGCGCACATCCGCGCCTTCCTTCTGCGCCTGCTTGACGGAGGAGTTCATGAACACCGTGCAGCGGGTGCCCAGGTCCACGGGGGATTCGGACTCCATGGCCATGCGCGCGAAGGAACGCACGTCGGTGCCCATCGTCTGCGCGAAGGTCTGCAGGAAGGAGCCGCAGCCCGAGGAGCAGGCCTCGTTGACGGAGATCGAGTCCACGGCGTGGTCGCGGATGCGCAGGTACTTCATGTCCTGGCCGCCGATGTCGATGACGGAGGTGACGCCGGGGCAGATGAACTCGGCGGCGCGGTAGTGCGCCATCGTCTCGATCTCGCCCTCGTCCATGGTGAGGGCGGACTTGACGAGGCCTTCGCCGTAGCCGGTCGCGCACGAGCGGCCGATCTCGCAGCCCTCGGGCAGCGCTGAGCGGACGGCGCGCACGATGTCGACGGCGGCGGCTACTGGGTCGCCCTCGTTGGAGGCGTAGTGGGTGAAGACGATGCGGTCCTGGGAGTCGATGACGACCGCCTTGATCGTCGTGGAGCCCGCGTCGATGCCGAGCCAGCAGCGGCCCTCGGCCTCGTCGAGGCTGGCCTTGGGGATGACGTCGAGGCTGTGGCGGGCCATGAACTCCTCGCGGTCCTCGGGGGTGGCGAAGAGCGGGTCCATGCGCGGGGACTCGACCTGCACGGGGGCGGCGGCGAGGCGCTCCATGAGGGTCGTGAGCTTGTCGCCGCGCGTATCACACAAGGTGGCGCCCGATTCCTCGGCCTGGCGTTGTTTCTTAGCAGCCTCCTTCTCGGCGAGGAGGGCCGCGCCGATCGCGACGTAGAGCTGGGCGTCCTCGGGGGTGACGAAGGAGTCGGCCTTGGGCAGGAGGGCCTTGTAGGCCTCGCGCAGGGCGGGCAGGAAGTGCAGGGGGCCGCCGAGGAACATGACGGTTCCGCGGATCGGGCGCCCGCACGCCAGGCCGGCGATGGTCTGGGTGGCGACGGCGTTGAAGATGGAGGCGGCCAGGTCCTCGTGGGCGGCGCCCTGGTTGATGAGGGGCTGAATGTCGGACTTGGCGAAGACGCCGCAGCGCGAGGCGATCGGGTAGAGCTGGGTGTGTCGGGTCGCCATCTCGCCCAGGCCCGCCGCGTCCGTGTGCAGCAGGGTCGCCATCTGGTCGATGAACGCGCCGGTGCCGCCCGCGCAGGTGCCGTTCATGCGCTGCTCGATGCCCTCGTCGAAATAGATGATCTTGGCGTCCTCGCCGCCGAGCTCGATGACGACGTCGGTCTGCGGGATGTAGGTGGACACAGCGGTTTTGGAGGCGATGACTTCCTGGACGAATTCGATGCCGAGCCAC
>CALBAF010000303.1 GCA_937926415.1 uncultured Actinomyces sp. | reverse complement strand
GCCCTCCTGCGCCGCCAGGCTGCAGAGCCCGCTGAGGGCGAGCTGCGTGCCCAGGACATCCGCATGGATGTCGCCGCCCATCGCGCCTTTGTCGGCGACGTCGAGCTGAGCCTGACGGCTAAGGAATTCGACCTGCTGCGGGTGCTCCTGCGGGAGGCCGGTTCCGTGGTCGCGCGCGACACCCTCATGCGTGAGGTGTGGGGATCGGACCCGACCGGCTCCACGAAGACCCTGGACATGCACGTGTCGTGGCTGCGCCGCAAGCTCGGCGACGATGCGACCGACCCGCACTACATCACGACCGTGCGCGGGATGGGATTCCGCTTCGAGAACGCGCGCTGAGCGCGTCGCTGAGGGAGGCCCGCCATGCGCGCTCGCGCGGTGAAGATGATCGTCTCCATCGTTGCCGTCGTGTGCGTGCTGATGGGCCTGCCCGGCGCGTTCTTCGCGTCGGCGTCCATCTGGTCTGCCGAACAGCACAACCTTGATGTTCAGGCGCAGCTGATCCTCCAAAACATCGAGCGCAGGCGCACCGCAGGGGAGGGGAACGACCCCGCGACCCTGGCCTCGCTCGTGGCCGATCAGGCGAACAGTCGCGGCGACGAGCTCAGCTACCGCATTAAGGTGCCCGAGGCCAACCTCGTCACCAACAGCAAAGTCTTTCCAGGACGGACCATGACCGCCCTGGCCTCGTCGCCCAGTGGCGTCTCCGTTCAGCTCACCGCGGCGGCGTCGAAGGCTTTCAACCGCATCGCGTGGACGTGCGCGCTGTTCGGCGGAGGCATGGTCGCCTCCATACTGATCGGCTGGCTGCTCGCGCGCTCCCTGTCGCGTGAGCTGTCCGCCCCGCTCATCTACCTGGCCGCCCAGGCTGAGCAGATTGGCTCGGGCGGCGTGCGTGCGCGCGTCGAAAAGTCCGGCATCGAAGAGATCGACCTGGTCTCCGAAGAACTCGCGCGTACCGGCGAACGCATGGCGGGGCGGCTCGCAGCCGAGCGCCAGGCCGCCGCAGACGCCTCCCACCAGCTGCGTACGCCCCTCACGGCCCTGTCCATGCGCCTGGAGGAAATCGAACTCATCTCCACAGAGGACGAGGTGCGCGCCGAAGCCCGCACCTGCCTCGAACAGGTCGAGCGCATGACCAACGTGGTCACGGAGCTGCTCGACGTGTCCAAGCGTCAGACCAGTCAGACCGAGGCGATCCACATTCTCGAGGTCTTTAACACGGCCCGCGAGGAGTGGGAGGACCAGTTCGAGGCGGCCGGACGTCCCCTCGTCTTCCTCGACGAGGCCGAGCGCCCAATCCTGGCCGACGCCGGAAAGCTCGGACAGGTCCTGGCCACCCTCATCGAAAACTCGCTGCGCTACGGCGGCGGGACCACGCGCGTGTGGGCGCACGCGGGCACCTCCAAGCGCGGCGTCGTCATTGAGGTGAGCGACGAAGGCGAAGGCATCGACGAGTCCCTGGCCCCGGACATCTTCCAAAAGGGTGTGTCCGGACACGGTTCCACGGGCATCGGCCTGGCCCTGGCCCACGACCTCGCCCAGGCGATGGGCGGGCGCCTCGAGCTGAAGACGAACAAACCACCGGTCTTTACCGTCTCGGTCGCCGCGATTCCCGCGTCCCTCGACCCTGATCGAGTGATGCCCGAAGGCCCCCTCATGTCCATGGGACGCCGCTCGCGGCGCTTCTAAGAGCGGAGTAGATTGAAAGGCGTGGAACACGAGATGCTGACCCCTCCCACCGTTGCCGTCATTGGCGGCGGACAGCTGGCGCGCATGATGCAGGAGAGCGCGGTCGCGCTCGGGATCAATCTTCGGGCCCTCGTCGAGGCCTCGGACGGCTCGACCGGGCAGGTCACCGTCGACAAGGCGGTCGGTGAGCCCGCCGACCTGGACGCGGTGCGCGCCGCGGTCGATATCCCGATCCTTCGTAAGGATTTCATCGTGACGCCCTATCAGATCCACGAGGCGCGTGCTCACGGCGCGGATCTCGTGCTGCTGATTGTGGCGGCCCTGGAGCAAAAT
>CALBAF010000302.1 GCA_937926415.1 uncultured Actinomyces sp. | reverse complement strand
CGCCAAGCCCACCTACGGCGCGGTGTCGCGTTTCGGCCTGGTGGCCATGGCCTCGTCCCTGGACCAGATCGGCCCCGTCACCCGCACGGTCGCCGACGCGGCCGCCCTGACCGAGCTGATCGGCGGCTACGACCCCAACGATTCGACCTCCCTCAACGAGCCGGTTCCCGCGCTCACCGAGGCCGTCGAGTCCGTCGCCGCGGAAGGTTCCATGAAGGGCCTGAAGGTCGGCATCGTCAAGGAGCTGAGCGGCGAGGGCTACCAGCAGGACGTCATCGACGCCTTCAACGCCACCGTCGAGAAGCTGCGCGAGGCCGGCGCTGAGATCGTCGAGGTCTCCTGCCCGCACCTGGAGTACTCGCTGGGCGCCTACTACCTGATCATGCCCGCCGAGGTCTCCTCGAACCTGGCCCGCTTCGACGGCATGCGCTACGGCATCCGCGTCGAGCCTACCGAGGGCCCCGTGACTGCCGAGCGCGTCATGGCCGCCACCCGCGAGGCCGGCTTTGGTGACGAGGTCAAGCGCCGCATCATCCTGGGCACGCACGTGCTCTCGGCCGGCTACTACGACGCCTACTACGGCAGCGCCCAGAAGGTGCGCACGCTCATCCAGCGCGACTTCGACGCGGTGTTCGAGCAGGTCGACGTCCTCGTGTCGCCCACGGCCCCCGAGACGGCCTTCAAGTTCGGTGAGAAGACCTCCGACCCGCTGGCCATGTACCTCTACGACGTCGCCACGATCCCCGCGAACCTGGCGGGTATCCCCGGCGTGAACGTGCCCAACGCGGTGTCCTCCGAGGGCCTGCCCATCGGCTTCCAGGTGCTGGCCCCCGCGCGCGGCGACCTGGTCATGTACAAGGTGGCGTCCCTGGTGGAGGCGCTCAGCGACGACGTCGCGGGTCAGTGCCCCGCAGCTAACTGGGAGGAAAAGTGATGACTGAGCTCATGGATTACGACGAGGCGGCGCGCCGCTTCGACCCGGTTCTCGGCATTGAGGTGCACGTCGAGCTGGGCACCAAGACCAAGATGTTCGACGCGGCCCCCAACGCGTTTGGCGGCGACCCGAACACCTTCGTGACCCCCGTGTCGCTGGGTCTGCCCGGCTCCCTGCCGGTCGTCAACCACAAGGCCGTCGAGTACGCCATCAAGATCGGCCTGGCCTTGAACTGTGAGATCGCGGAGTACTGCCGTTTCGCGCGTAAGAACTACTTCTACCCGGACCTGACGAAGGCTTTCCAGACCTCTCAGTCCGACGAGCCGATCGCGCACGACGGCTACGTGGACGTCGAGCTCGAGGACGGCACCATGTTCCGCGTGGAGATTGAGCGCGCGCACATGGAGGAGGACGCGGGCAAGAACACGCATATCGGTGGCGCTGACGGTCGCATCCAGGGCGCGGACTACTCGCTCGTGGACTACAACCGTGCGGGCGTGCCGCTCGTGGAGATCGTGACCCGCCCGATCGAGGGTGCCGGCGAGCGCGCCCCCGAGGTGGCCGCCGCATACGTGCAGGCCCTGCGCGACATTTTCCGCGCCCTGGACGTGTCCGAGGCCCGCATGGAGCGCGGCAACGTGCGCGCCGATATCAACGTGTCGCTGCGCCCCACGCCGGAGTCCCCGCTGGGCACGCGCACCGAAACGAAGAACGTGAACTCCTTCCGCGGCATCGCCTCGGCCGTGCGCTACGAGATGCAGCGTCAGGCCCAGATCCTGTCCGAGGGCGGCACGATCCTGCAGGAGACCCGTCACTACCACGAGGAGGACGGCTCGACGTCCTCCGGCCGTGAGAAGTCGGATTCCGAGGACTACCGCTACTTCCCCGAGCCGGACCTGGTTCCGATCCGCCCGGATCGTGAATGGGTGGAGGAGCTGCGCGCCTCGCTGCCCGAGCTGCCCGTCGCTAAGCGCCGCCGTCTGCGCTCCGAGTGGGGCTACGCGGACATGGAGATGCGCGACGTCATCAACGCTGGCGCCCTCGAGCTCATCGAGGCCACCGTGGCCGCGGGCTGCGATCCCGCATCCGCCCGC
>CALBAF010000301.1 GCA_937926415.1 uncultured Actinomyces sp. | reverse complement strand
CGACTGTGAGTGCCATTACCGACAATCTCCCCGCTATCGGTTGGGGGCTGCTGGTCACGCTGGTGATCTCCGTCCTGTCCTACCTGGGTGGGCTGCTCCTGGGGTCGCTCATGGCCATCTTCCGGGTCGGTCCCATCCCTCCGCTGCGTGCGCTGGGTGCGGCGTGGGTGACAGTGGCCTGCAATATCCCCAATCTGTGCCTCATGGTGCTTGTCGGGCTGGCGCTGCCTCATGTCGGTATCACCATCCCGCTGTTCTGGTCGGTGATCGTGGCGCTGGTCTTCTCCTCATCGGGATTCGTGTGTGAGACGGTCCGCAGCGGGATCAACTCGGTGCCCAAGGGGCAGATCGAGGCCGCCCGTGCACTGGGCATGCCCTTCGGGCTCATCATTCGCGGCATCGTTCTGCCTCAGGCGCTGGCCCGCACGATCCAGCCACTGGTCAACATCTTCATCGCCTGCCTTATCGGCTCCTCGCTCGCCGCGGCGATCGGCGTCGTCGAGCTGACGGCCGTGACGCAGAGAATCAACCAGGAACGAGCCGCGGGAGTCATCACCTTCCTCACCTCCGGCCTTCCCTACCTGGCCATCGCCTTCGCTGCCACGAAGGTCGGCGGGCTCCTTGAGAGGCGCCTCGAGTTCATGGGGAGGGGGCGAGCATGAGCTCAGACATCATGCCGATGACAGAGTCCCGTCCACGCCGTCAGCGGAGTCAGGACTCCGGGGCGACGGATGCGGCACTGCTCTTCGATGAGCCCGGGCCGCGGGGGCGCATCCTGATCGCCATCGGATCAGTCGTCGCCGTCATCGGAATCGCGGGGCTGGCGGCCGCGGTCCTCTACCGACTGGACCTTGCGGGCCAGCTCGACTATCCCGAGTGGCGCTACTTCCTGGGGCAGTCGGTCGTCAGTCAGCTTCTGGAGGCGGCCGGGACCACGTTGACCCTGGGGGGCGTTGCTGCGGTACTCACCTTTCCCCTGGGAATCGCCTTGGGCTGGCTCCGCCTGCTGGACAACCGCCCCATCAAGTGGCTGGTCGGCCTGTGGATCGATGCCATGCGGGCGGTGCCGATGCTGCTGCTCGTCTACTTCTTCCTCTTGGTGGTTCCCCGCTTCGCCACGATCTCGGACTTCTGGAAGCTGGCACTGCCCATCGTCATGTGCACCTCGGCGACGACGGCGGAGGTCTTCCGCTCCGGTGTCCGGGCGCTGGACCGTGGTCAGACGGAGGCTGCTTGGGCGCTGGGGATGAGTCCATCGCTCACGATGCGCCTCATCCTGGCGCCGCAGGCCCTGCGCCTCATGCTCCCAACCCTGATCACGCAGATGGTGACCATCATCAAGGGGACGACGCTGGCGTACGTGCTCGCCTACCCCGAGCTCATGTATCGCGGTTCCACCATGATCGGCCAGGCGAAGATCGATGCCCATTTGTCGGTCTTCTTCCAGACCTACGTCATCATCGCCGTGCTCTACATCATCGTGAACTGGTCCCTAGGGGCACTGGCCCGCTACATCGAGTCGCGTACCCGCTGAGGGTGAGGCAACCTATCGCCCTACCCTCGCCAGCGGAGTCATCTCTTAAGAGGGAGCCACTGGAGAGAGGTTGC
>CALBAF010000300.1 GCA_937926415.1 uncultured Actinomyces sp. | reverse complement strand
CGTCTACCTGGGTTCCTTCTCCAAGATCTTCGCCCCGGGTTACCGCGTGGGCTGGGCGGTGGCCCCGCCGGCCGTGCGGGAGAAGATGAAGCTGGCCTCCGAGGCGGCGATCCTGTGCCCGTCGTCGGTGGGTCAGTTCTCGATCTCCATGTACCTGGAGCAGTTCGACTGGAAGCAGCAGATTGTGGACTTCCGGGCCATGTACCAGGAGCGGCGCGACGCCATGGTCTCGGCGCTGGAGGAGTTCCTGCCCATGTGCCACTGGAACGTGCCCGACGGTGGCTTCTACGTGTGGGTACGGCTTCCCGAGGGTCTCGACGCCAAGGACATGCTGCCGCGCGCGGTCACGAGCCTGGTCGCCTACGTCTCCGGGACGGCCTTCTACGCCGGCGGCAGGGCAGGGCAGGATCACCTGCGACTGTCGTTCTGCTACCCCGAGCCCACCGAGATCCGTGAAGGGGTGCGCCGGCTCTCCGGCGTCGTGACCCGCGATCTCGAGCTGCTGAGCCTGTTCGGGCCCACCCACAGTCCCCATCCGTCCGAGGGCGTCCACGCGCCCGCACCCGACCAGATCTGAGGTTGACGATGAACCAGTCTCCACTCCGTATTGCTGTGCTCGCCGGCGGATTGAGCCATGAGCGCGACATCTCCCTGCGCTCGGGGCATCGTGTCGCCCAGGTGCTCAAGCACCTCGGGCACACCGTCCTCGTCCTGGACATCGACGCACGCACCATTGGATCGCTCAAGACCTTCGGGCCCGACGTCGTGTGGCCCTTGGTTCACGGCGGCCCCGGGGAGGACGGGGGGCTTCAGAATGTGCTCATCTCCCTCGGACTGCCGTATGTCGGCACGCACTCCGACGGCTGCCAGCGGGCCTCATTCAAGCCGACCGCCAAGGCGAGTGTCCGCACCGGAGGAGTGATTACTCCTGATTCATTGACGCTTCCACAGTCCTATTTCAGTCAACTGGGGGCCCAGGAGGTTCTCACCGTCGTCGCGGGACATCTGGGACTTCCTGTCGTGGTGAAGCCGCATCAGGGAGGCTCCGGCCTTGGTGTCTCCTACGCATCGACGGCGGACGAA
>CALBAF010000299.1 GCA_937926415.1 uncultured Actinomyces sp. | reverse complement strand
GGAGTCGTCAACGTCGCAGGCGCGAACACGAACGACAAGCCGGTGCGATGGATGGAAGACAAAAAAGCATACTTGCGCCAGTACGACGGTGACTATCAAATGTCGCCGTCGGAGGAGCAGATGCTTCTTTTTCGCCATCACCGCCCGAACGCCGATGCGCAGCATGTGCCCGGTAGCTCTCTTCGGGACCTTGACTCAGACCTGGTCAAACGGTATCTCGCCTCTGTCCGCGAGACGACCCCACGCCTCGTCAGTGAGAGTGATGAAGCGGTCCTTTATTACACGGGCGTCGTTGCGGGCCGCGACAGTGAAGAGTTGTCGGTCGCCGGCCTGTATGCGTTGGGTGAGTATCCTCAGCGCCTTCTCCCGCACCTGACGGTCACGGCTGCAGTCGAAGGCGCAGATGATGTGCGAGCCGTTAACCGTCGTGATTTCACGGGGGCGCTGCCGGTCATCTTGGATGATGTCTTGGGCTGGGTTGCGCAGAATGTGGAATCGCGACAGGTCGTGACACGGGATGGGAATGGGCTGACGGATTACGCGGTGCCCCTGCTGGCAGCCCGCGAGGTCATCGCGAATGCACTTGTTCATCGTGATCTATCCGAGGCCTCACGGGGGAAGGGTATCGATCTGAGGATCACCCGTGACGGGTTTCGGTTGACGAATCCTGGTGGGCTGTGGGGAATCACGGTTGACCGGCTGGGCACCGGCGATCATCCCGCGGTAAACGAACACCTCTATCAGATCTGCCGCAATGTTGAAGGACGTAGTGGGCGCGTCATCGAGGCGATGGGGACGGGTATTCGAGAGGCTCGTCGGGCGTTGCAGGAAGCCGGGATGGCGGAGCCTCTTTTCTTCGATAATGGAGTGTGTTTTACGGTTCGTTTCCCGAACTCGGCGCTCATGCCTGACGATGACCTGGCGTGGATTGGTAGTCTCGGCTTGGAACAGGCGGCAAGTCTGAATCTGCGCCAGAAGGAGGCTCTGGTCGAGATGCGTCACGGCCGAACCTGGAGCAATGGGGAATATAGGGAGCACTTTGGTGTGACCGCTGACGAAGCGCGTGCGGATCTGCGCGACCTC
>CALBAF010000298.1 GCA_937926415.1 uncultured Actinomyces sp. | reverse complement strand
AGGTTGGGATCGAGCGCGTCATCGCGGGCGTCCTGCCCGACGGCAAGCGCGACACTGTCGCCGATCTACAAGCCCAGGGCCGCACGGTCGCGATGGTGGGCGACGGCGTGAACGACGCGGCCGCCCTCGCGCAGGCGAGCGCGAAGGGCCTGGGCATCGCGATGGGCTCGGGGACGGACGTGGCCATCGAGGTCGCGGACATGACGCTCATGAACTCCTCGCTCACCTCGGCGGCGACCGCGATCCGAGTGTCGCGCCGGACGCTGCGCATCATCAAGGAGAACCTGTTCTGGGCGTTCTTCTACAACGTCCTCATGGTGCCGCTCGCGATCATGGGCCTGCTCTCCCCCATGCTGGCGAGCGCCGCGATGGCGTGCTCGTCAGTGTTCGTGGTCCTCAACTCGCTGCGGCTGCGCACGGCGAAGTAGCCGCACAAACAGCGTGAGTGCCGCGCGGCCGGGGCGTCCGGCTGCGCGGCACTTGTCATCTCACGAGGTACGTTAAGCGGTGCGGCCCGTCCTCTCCTCACGAGGAAAGGGAGAACGGGGCGCACGTTGCGTACTCGATCGCGCGAGTGTCATGGTCACTTCCGGTGGTAGCGCGGGCTGGTTCCCAGGTGGACGCTGAATTCACCGTAGGGGGCATAAGCAGTGATCTCTTCAGTCCCCCTGTACACGTAGGAGGCAGGGAAGACCGAGTCTGAATTAGAGTAAGCAACCCCGTCGGCGTAATCCTGAACATCTTGAGCGCTAGGTTCGGAACCTCCTGGCTTGCTGATGATCGGATTCTCGTCTGGATACTGTGAGGGATCCGTATGGATCAGATCAGCGAGAGAAGCCGCACCGTAGCCTGTGTATTGGTCCCACGCATGATTGGGGTTGAGACTGGTACGAACAAGAGACTGGAGAATCTGGTTGCCAGTGGCGTCGGGCCATTTTTGGCGTGTGAGTGCGAGCATGCCGGCCACAATTGGGGCTGCGACGGATGTTCCATTCACCTGCTTTGGCGCCTTCGTCGCGGGGTCGAAGGAGTTGAAAGGACCGCCGAAAGCGCTAGTCACTACACCTTCACCCCACGAGGAATAGGAAGCGAAAGTCCCGTCACTATTAATGGCCGAAACGCCAATAACACCCGACCAACGCCCTAAGTGCGTGGCGTTTTCGTTGCTGCTGCCGTTACCAGCGGAGGCAACGATGAGAACTCCCTTGCTCAGCGCATGAGCGATCGCCCACTTGAGCTGAGCACTCCCATCGAAAGCACTCTGCGACACGGAAATGATTTGAGCACCATCATCGACGGCCTGGTTGATGAGGTTTCCATACGTATCAAGCTGACGCCCATCAGCAGCATCACATGACCCACCAGACTTCGATTCCGCAGTCGCAGCTTGATATGTGTAAAGAGTCGCATCGGGGGCCACACCGGTCTTGGGGGAAACCAAAATGATCGCCATGTCGGTGCTATGTCGAGCTTCACTAGGTGATGCCTCGATGGTGCATCGACTCTTGTCAGTGATTGATGCACCCTTAAGGGCAGGGTCGCTGACATCCACCGGACCGGCAATCAGAGCGATGGTCACGCCCTTGCCCGTGAAGCCCTTTTCGCGAGCAGAGTCCAAATAGTAGTAGGAAAAATATTCCTGCGAAGGTACCGCATCATCCGCAAGGGTCGGGGCGGGTGCCAGCGTCAGGGCACCAACGGCCAGAGCCAGAGCGGAGACCGCGGTGGGCAGGACGCGCGCGGCACGTCCTGCCCACCCTTCACGACCCAAGGGAGAACGGGGCGCCGGCTGCGCGCTCGATCGCGCGAGTGTCATGGTCACTTCCGGTGGTAGCGCGGGCTGGTTCCCAGGTGGACGGTGATTGTCTTGTCGTCCCTCAAGAGGATTGCCTCGTCTGTTCCGCGATAGACATAGGACGACGGGAAGGATTCTGTCAGCGTGGCCCCTGCGATCCCATCCATGTAGTCCTGCATCTCCTTGACAGTGGGGGCAGAGCCATTGGGCTTTGGAATGATGGGGTTCTCATCCGGGTACTCAGACGGATCCGTGTTGACCAACGACCCCAGAGCCGCCGCACCATATCCGGTGTATTGATCCCAGCTGTGCGTGGGGTTCAGGCCCGTTCGAACCAGGAGCTGGAGAATCTGGTTAGTAGTAGCCTCGGGCCACCTCTGGCGCGCCAAAGCAAGCATGCCGGCCACAAGCGGCGCAGAGACAGATGTCCCGTTGACTACTT
This sequence comes from uncultured Actinomyces sp., assembly GCA_937926415.1. Lineage (GTDB taxonomy): Bacteria > Actinomycetota > Actinomycetes > Actinomycetales > Actinomycetaceae > Pauljensenia. The sequence continues at coordinate 1,071 of CALBAF010000298.1, read as the reverse complement.
GCGGCTGGTTAGTCGCAGGGTCAAAAGAGTTGAAGGGTCCACCATAAGCAGCTGTCACCACGCCGTCACCCCAGGAGGAGTAAGACGCGAAGGTGCCGTCGGCGTTAATCGCGGACACCCCGACAACCCCCGAGAACCTGCTCAGGTGCGTCATGTTGTCGTCGCTGGCGCCATTTCCGACAGAGGCGACGATAATGACACCCTTGCTAATCGCGTTGGCGATCGCCCACTTCAGCTCAGGACTGTCCTCTGAGACACTTTGCGAGACGGAAATGATCTGAGCACCGTCCTCAACGGCCTGGTTGATGAGGCTGGCGAAAGTGTTGAGCCGCCCCCCATCGGAGCTGCACGTTCCATTCGACGTTGTCGATGCAGTCGACGACTGGTAGGTGTATAAGGTCGCGTCGGGTGCCACACCGGTCTGAGGGGAAACCAAGATGATCGCCATGTCGGTGCCATGGCGCTTCCCATCGGGGGTCGCCTCCACCGTGCAGCGCCTCTTGTCGGTGATGTTAGCTCCCTTGAGCGCGGGGTCGCTTGTATCAACTGGACCGCCAATAGCTGCGATCGTGACGCCCTTACCGGTGTACCCCTTGGCGCGTACGGTATCCAGAGGATAGTAGGAGAAATAATCCTGTGAAGGCACCGCGTCGTCTGCTTGCGTGGGGGCAGGGGCCAGTGTGAGGACCCCGGCGGCAAGCGCAAGGGCAGAGACGGCGGTGGTCATGGCACGCGCGGCGCGCCCCGCCCTCCCCTCACGACCGAAGGGAGAACGGAGCACGGCGTTAGTGAATAGCTTCACCATTGGCGGGGGTCCCATCCGCCCTCGTTGCCCTGACTGACATTCGTTGCTGCTCCATGAGACTTTGCGGAGTCGTACTCAACCTGCGAAGAATCGGTCATTGTTGACTCCTAATAGTTGATGGAAGATAAAGAAGAGCGCTGCAACGCGCCCGGTTGCTTACTTGGCGACCTTGAAGCGGCGGACCAGCGGCTTGTCGGGCTGGTCGGAGCCTTCGATCTTCAGGGTCCACACGTAGGTCAGGTCAGCGCCCGAACCCTCCACGTCCA
>CALBAF010000297.1 GCA_937926415.1 uncultured Actinomyces sp. | reverse complement strand
GGCCTGGATGTCGCGACGGTAACAGGCGTCTTCACCCACGACCTCGAGGGATTCGAGGATGGATAGGGCCGCGCGGTAGTCGCCCCTGGCGAGGGCCTCGTCAACGTCGGCGAAGGTGGGCGTCGTCATGGCGCATACGATACCGCCCCACACACGCCCGAGGTGACCTCGTCCACGAAACACGGGCGAATCTCAGAACGGTCCTGAGCACATCATCTCTGACCTGCGACTACGCCAAGACATTGCTCCCTTGAGCCAAATCGCTCTGCGGATTGTTGAACAACCGGAGTACCCTGACCATTAAGTGACGCACAGCACGCGCGCCGCCCGATTGTTCCAACGGAGTGAAGCAATGCCCCCCCCTTCCAGCTACCTCAACGGTTCCCACATCGGCAGGAACCGTAGAATTCGCCGAGTCCTTTACGTGGGACTTTCCGGTTAAGGTGAACGCGATCCTGTCGCTGAAGGACCAGTGCGACAAACCGATCGCGGCACTCGACGAGGCCATTGGCGACGCGACGGCCGCCCGAGGGATGGTCGAACATCAGACAGCCGCGCTGGTGAACACGGTCGTCGAGCATCTGACGAATGTCATCTCCGCAGCCGAGCACGCGCTGTCATGTTTCCGCTCGCTACAATCCGCCCTGGAGGACTACGGGGGCACCCTGAAACCCATCAGGACAGAGTTTCGGGCCATTGTCACCGACGCCAGCGGCGCCGGGCTGACAGTTTCTCGTGACGGAACGAAAGTGACCATCAGCCACCCAGCGAATGTCTCGGGCGGAGTTGGCGCCTTCTTCGCGTCGCTGCGCTCACGCTGCGAGATCAACCAGAGGAAGTTCGCCTACGCGGAAAAGCTGTTCGGCGACGACCTCGCAGGCATCGACCCCACTGTCTGGGAGTCGACGCTCCTCCCCGTGTTCAACAAATTCGTCGAAACATACGGATTCCCCACGGGGTTAAATGCGACAGCTCGTTTGCCCGGCTGGGCGGACACCTTGCGCAATACCGTGGCAGACACGCTCGAGTCGGGCTACCTACAGGCGAAGGGCGCGAAGTACCAGGCGCCGGCCGGACTCAAAGATGCATCCCCCTGGAAGCAGATCACCGAGCGAGGGAACCTCAAGAACTGGAAGGTCCCGGGGGTGGACGCCGTCAAGGGCGGCAGCCGAACGATCAAGACCGCCGATGCCCTACGAACGGGCGGCAAGCTCGCGGGCCGCGCCTGCGCGGTCCTCGACGGAGTCGTCAGCGCCTACGACAGCTACCAGTCGGACTCCTACCACCACCCGGAGATGGGACAGGGTGAGAAGGTAGCAAGAGCGGGCGTGACCGGAGCGTTAGCTGCTGGGGGCGCATACGTCGGAGCTACCTACGGGGCACAACTCGGCGCAGCCATCGGTGCTGTCGGCGGCCCCGTCGGCATTCTCGCCGGAGGAATTATCGGCGGAGTCGTCGGAGGGTTCTTCGGCAGCAAAATCGGCCAAGGAATAGCAACAGGCATCAATAACGTTACTTATTCCGCTATACACGGAGGTGGACAACCCTCATGATCTGGGGAATCATCGGCATCCCTTTTAGTCTCTCAATTCTTGCTATGTGGTATTGCGAGACTTATACAGATTCGCAATTTGGCCAGAATGCGCGTTTCATTAGCTCAGCAACACGCATGAGCGACAAGTCTCAATCGATCGGCACCCTTGCAACAGGAAGCACATTCCTGGTCGGCAGCTTCATTACGATCGGTAATGAAGGAAGGTTTCCGCAGTTTATCCAACTGACACTCCTTGCAATAACCTTAGCAATTATCATTACCGGCCTCGTCTGGTACTTTTCGCCGATACCCGTACCCCGCTGGATCGACCCTCGGTACCAGTACATGAAGCGCCACGGCTTGCTGGACCAGAACGGTGATCCCCTCCCGCAGTTCGAGCTTTCGGAGGATGGCGAGGAGTCTGCTGACAACGATCAGGGCTGGGGCATGCCATGAGCCTGTCAACCTATTGGCTGATGCCTCCCCGCTGGTCGTCGTGCCCGAAGGAGGAGATCTCCTCGATCCTCAACCAGGCATTCGGGAGCACCGACGACACACAGGATCGAACGCCAGACAGCGATCAGCATCCGGCCAAAGGTGGCGTCATCGCCCTGGCCGTCGGTCCCATCGATACCGACTACGATTTCACACCCACCCTCCTCGTGCTCGCATCCCCGATCCCCGCGAGCACGACGCCCGCGCAGGCGCTCGCCGACTCGGCACGGTCCATGTCCGATCAGGTTCCCGGCTTCCGCATGCTGGAGGATTGCGCGTGGCCGGCGCGACCCGAATCGTCGCAGCTGCGCACCGGGATCTACATTCAGGGCAAAGTTCCCATCACCGCCTGCCAGTGGGCATGGATTCATTCCGACGGCGCAAATGACTTCCTCCTCACAGCGACAGCAACGATGACGACACCCGCTTTCGGCGACCTGAACGAAGATGTTCTCTCAATCATCATGAGCCTGGAGGTGCGCAATGCCTGACCGTCCTCACGTCGTCATTCCGGGCGACGTCACCTCAAGCTTCGCCACCTCCGAGGGACTCACCGGCGACGCGGCTCATCTCGCGACTCTCATGAGCGCAGCTCGCTCGCGATTGGTTATCGCCACCACGTCTCCGGATGCTTCCCAGTGCCGCCAGGCTCTCATCTGGATGCAGCCGGGGCCCTGCGTCGTTGCCCGCACCGCCACCACCCCCAACGGCGACACTGAGACCCACATTTATCAGATCGATAACGAGGAAATCCCCCACGTCGCGGCGGCGATATCTCCACTCACGCCAAACCCCGCCGTCTTCGACGGACCTCCCGTGCTACCGACGGCCATCGTGTACGCCGCACAGCAGGGCACAACCGAACAGACGGCCCAGCTTCTCGAGAACTATTCCTCCTACGGACCCTCAGATTCCGCCTTCGCGCAGGCTCTCGTGGCCCAACGCTGGGCGTACACCACCTGGATCCGGGAAGAGCGCACGGACAAGGACTCCTTTGTTCCGACCTCCACCCTCTCCACCTTCATCACACCAGCCGCCGCCTACAGGGTCGAGGCTCCGCTTTTCGCGCCCAGCACCGGACCTCACATCCCCATCCACCCCATCTACAACACGCAGCTATGGGCGGTCATCACGTATTTCTTCACCCTGTCACCCGAGAGGAGCCTGCCATGACTTACCGCGTTCTCGAATGGAATTACGAGGAAGTTAATTCGATCATTGCAAAGCTCAGCAACGCCTGCCTGGAACTCACGAATACGCCAGCCCTCAGCACATCCGACACGGGCAGTGAACACGATGCAACTCTGAGCAAACACGTCACGGCGCTGAACTCAACACGCAGACACATGGCGTGGATCCTGAACGGCATCTACTTGGGCCTTGCCGCCGCAACGGAGGACTTCATGTGCACGGACGACGCGGTTGCGGACGTCATGCGCGAGATCCAACGTTACAACGACGAATACAACCACAAGTACAAGCCCTCTCCTCCAACGGGGAACACACAGATCACAGCTGTGACCCCCTCATCAAGCTGATCTCGTCCCCGACACAGGGAACACCGCGGTTTGGTTCAATGTAAGTCCAACCAACCAGGCACATTCAGGCCTTTCGGCACGTGACGATGCGGGAGTATTCAAGGCTGAAGAGCCAGAGCGGCAGGCAGTCAGACCAGCACGATTGCCCGACAGCTCAAACAACCGCGGCGCTGCCACAACACTGCAGTCAAAGAGGGGAAGACACACCATGATTGCAATAGCGGGACTGATTCTCATCGGCCCTTTTGGCCTGTACTTATGGTACGCACAGACCTACACGGACTCATCAAGCGCCTCGCTGTGGAGGCGCATGTCCACCACCCCTCAGGCGTTGGGAAAGAGCAGAACTCTCGTCAAACCACTCCTTAGCCTGCTCTTCACTCTCGGGGGAGTAGGAATGCTGCTGGACAAAATTGGCTTCCCTCCATACGTATTCTTAATTCCAGCCGCTCTTGGATTCCTGTGCCTCCCACTCGCCATTCTCTGCTTATTCCCATTTCGCGCCCCACGCTTCGTCAATATGGAATACCAGTACATGAAGCGCCACGGCATGCTGGACGAGAACGGTGATCCCCTCCCACAGTTCGAGCTTTCGGAGGAAGAAGATTTATGAGCAGTGGATTCGACCAAGAAGTCGCAACAGGTATCAACAGCGCTACTTATTCCGCTATACACGGAGGTGGACAACCCTCGTGATCTGGGGAATACTTGCCCTTCTATTCGGAACAGTTATTTTAGCGACATGGTACATTCAGACCTTCACGGATATGTCATACGGGAAGAATTCACGCTTTATTAGCACAACCTTTCAGGCACACCCTAAGTCAGATGCCATAGGATTCCCCGCAACAGGAGTCGTATTCATTTTTGCAGCCATCGTCATCATATGCAACGAGCTCAAATTGCCAAACCTCGTTATCAACTCTCTACTTATCCTCACCTTGCTTGTCATACTCATTTCTCTGATCTGGCGTTTTTCTCCATTGCCTATTCCCCGCTGGGCCGACGCTCGGTACCAGTACATGAAGCGCCACGGCATGCTGGATGAGAACGGTGATCCCATCGACGTCGACGACGAAGGATCCAACCCACCAAGGTGACCTCGTCCACGAAACACGGGCCACCAGCTTCATCACCAGCCTCGCACCCACTATCCTGGACCCTATACGCGAGGTCGCCCCGGCCTCGTCCGTCCGACACTGTACGTAGAGGAGCCCCCATGGCGACCGAGCCCGTGTTCGAGGCCATCAACTGGAACAAGATCCAAGACGACAAGGACCTTGAGGTCTGGGATCGCCTGACGGGCAACTTCTGGCTGCCTGAGAAGATTCCGCTCTCCAACGACCTGCCGAGCTGGAAGACCCTCACCAAGGACGAGCAGCTCATGACAAACCGCGTGTTCACGGGCCTGACCCTGCTGGACACGCTGCAGGGTACGGTCGGCGCGGTGTCGCTGATCCCGGACGCGCGCACCCCGCATGAGGAGGCCGTCTACACGAACATCGCGTTCATGGAGTCGGTGCACGCCAAGTCCTACTCGTCGATCTTCTCCACCCTGCTGTCCACGGAGGAAATCAACGAGTCCTTCCGCTGGTCGAACGAGAACGAGGCGCTGCAGAAGAAGGCCGAGATCGTCAAGTCCTACTACGACGGCAACGACCCGGAGAAGCGTAAGGTCGCCTCGACGATGCTCGAGTCTTTCCTGTTCTACTCGGGCTTCTACGCGCCCATGTACTGGAGCTCGCACGCCAAGCTCACCAACACGGCTGACCTGATCCGCCTCATCATCCGCGACGAGGCCGTTCACGGCTACTACATCGGCTACAAGTATCAGCTGGCCGTGAATGAGTCGAGCCAGGAGCGCCAGGACGACCTGCGCGACTACACGTACTCGCTGCTGTACGAGCTCTACGAGAACGAGGAGCAGTACACGGAGGACCTGTACGATCCGCTCGGCCTGACCGAGGACGTCAAGAAGTTCCTGCGTTACAACGCGAACAAGGCGCTCATGAACCTGGGTTACGAGGCCCTGTTCCCGGCCGATGCGACCGACGTGAACCCCGCGATCCTGGCGGCCCTGAGCCCCAACGCGGACGAGAACCACGACTTCTTTTCGGGTTCCGGCTCGTCCTACGTGATGGGCGAGGTCGTGGACACCGAGGACGAGGACTGGGACTTCTGATCCTCACGAGGCCGGGGCCGGGTTGCGCTGACTGCGCGGCCTGACCACCTCCCTCAGTTCAAGACGCACGTGGGTGCGCCCGCCAGATGGCGGGCGCACCCACGTCGTTTCAGCGGCTCCTACGGCCGTCTCCGGCGACAGAAATGCGACACAAACTGTCCACACTCTGTTTGCTCCAACACACTTATGGTCACACGTGTAACATGTGCACCAAATGTCACAGGCGCATCATGACAGGGTATTCCCTGCCATGACAGGCCTTCGGTGCGAACGCGCAAGCCTTTGCTCATCGGGAACATCCCGACAGATGGAGCCACACCGCTTCGCGCGGCGGCTAAACTGTGACTGGGAGCGGCCTCGCTTCCACCCACACCGTACGTCGCGCACATCGCGCGGGGGAATGAGGAGAGCACGACTATGAGCATCTTCGACCGCTTCGAGAGCGCCGTCGAGAGAGGCGTCAACGGCGCCTTCTCGCGCGTGTTCCGGTCGGGGATCAAGCCCGTGGACATCACCACGGCGATCCGCCGCGCCATGGACGAATCCGTCCAGGAAGTCTCCGCCTCGCGCATCATTGCCGCGAACCACTTCACGGTCTATGCCTCGCGCACCGACCTCACCTCCCTCGAAGCCTCCCTTGACGTCCTCGCCGACGAGTTCGCGCAGCAGGCCACCGAACACGCCTCCGCGAACAGCTACTCTCTCCTCGGCCCCGTCACGATCGAATTCATCGCCGACGCCTCCGAGCCCAGTGGCACCCTGAAGGTCGACGCCGAAAACCGCCGGGGACCCGCAGCCCCCGCCACGGCCTCGTCCGCCTCCCCCGAGCATCCGATCATCGACGTCGACGGCGACAAGTGGCTCCTCACCGAGCCCGTCACCGTCATCGGACGCGGCTCCGAAGCCGACATCGTCGTCAACGACTCGGGCGTCTCGCGCCGCCACCTCGAACTGCGCATCACCCCCACCGGCGTGATCGCGACCGACCTGGGCTCCACCAACGGCTCCTTCGTTGAGGGCCACCGCATCGACGCAGCGACCCTGCTCGACGGCAACCAGATCGTCATCGGACGCACCAAGATCCTCTTCTGGACGCACCCAGACCAGAGCGGAGTTTAACGAAGTGACCACAGACCTCGCATTTACCGTCTTCCGCATCGGGTTCCTGGTGCTGCTCTGGCTCCTCGTGCTCGCGGCCGTCAACACGCTGCGACGCGACATCTTCGGCACCGTCGTGACCCCGCGCGGCAAGGGACGCGACAAGGCCACGTCACGCCGTAAAGCATCGCGTGAGAAGCGCAAGGACAAGAAGCGCACCTCCACGAACCCGCTGGCCCCCAAGGACCTCCTGGTGACCGGCGGCCCCCTCGTCGGTACCATGCTGCCCCTCGGCGAGGCCCCCATCGTTATCGGGCGCTCCCCCGCGTGCACCCTCGTGCTCGAAGACGAGTACGCATCCAGCCGCCACGCGGCACTCACCCCCCAGTCCGACGGCTGGTGGATCGAAGACCTCTCCAGCCGCAACGGCACCTTCATCGACGACGAGCGCCTGAACGCCCCGCGCCAGCTCAAGATCGGTGACGTCATCCGCATCGGCCAGACGACTCTCGAATTGGTGGGTTGATATGTCAGGAAACGCGGTTCAATTCCACTACGCTGCCCGCTCCGACGTGGGCCTCGTGCGTTCGAACAACCAGGACTCCGGCTACGCCGGCGCGAACCTGCTGGTCCTCGCCGACGGCATGGGCGGCCCCGCGGGCGGCGACATCGCCTCCTCGGTGGCCATCGCGCACCTCGTGCCCCTCGACACGGACTCGCACCCGGCCGACTCGATGCTGCCCCTCCTGCGTGAGGCACTCCTCGACGCACACGAGGAACTCACCGAACGCTCGAGCCGCGACCGTGACCTCGAGGGCCTGGGCACCACCTGCATCGCGCTCATGCGCAGCGGCAACCGCCTCGCGATGGTCCACATCGGCGACTCGCGCGCCTACGTGCTGCGCGGTGACACGCTCACGCAGGTCACGACCGACCACTCCTTCGTGCAGTACCTGGTCGACACCGGCCAGATCACGCCCGAGGAAGCCGAGCACCACCCCAACCGCAACGTCGTCCTGAAGATCCTCGGCGACGCGCAAGCCGACGTGGCCCCCGACGAGACGATCCGCGAGGCCGTCGTCGGCGACCGCTGGATGCTGTGCTCCGACGGCCTGTCCGGCCTCGTCTCCCCCGAGACAATCGGCCAGGTCATGGCCGACTTCAAGGACCCGGGCGAGTGCGCCGAAGAGCTCATCCGCCTTGCGCTTCTTGCCGGCGGCCCAGATAACGTCACCTGCGTTGTCGCCGATATCGTTCCAGCGGGTACCAACCCTCCCGCCGCACCCCAGGTTGTCGGCGCAGCCGCAAAGGACCGCTTAGCTCCAACCCGAGGCGGAGGTGGTGCAGCCGCGCGTGCAGCCGC
>CALBAF010000296.1 GCA_937926415.1 uncultured Actinomyces sp. | reverse complement strand
AGGAGGAGACGCCGAGCTCTTCACAGGACGAGGAGGCGCGCGCACAGGATGAGGCGGAGCTCATCGAGGTGGAGCTCGTGTCGTGCTATCCGAGGTCGATGGTCGGTAATGACTACCTCGCAGCGGTGGTGACTGATCGCGTACTCGGCTCAGCAACGCAGAGCCCCGCCGCCTGGTATGCGCGCCTCTCTCGGATTCCCCGGTGGGCACCAGTGAGTGGACTCGTCAGTGGGCTCTGCGAACGCTACCTCGATGCCGCGTGCCGCGCGGTCCGGTGGATGACCGTCTCCGAGCAGGCCAACCGTTGCCTGCGTCAGTGGAGCGGGATGCCGGAGCATCGGTCCACGGTCGATACGGCACTCGCGCAGGCCAAAGAGCGTGTCGAGGCCGAGCAGCCGGGCACTGCGGGGGGCCTGCGCGTCTTGGACCGTATGCTCCGAGAGCACGTCAGCGTCTCGACCCGGACATGCGATGTCCTCCTGCAGGGATACGCCGACATGATGCAGCCGGCCGCCTACGGTTCTCGTGAGCAGCGTGAGATTCTTGCTGTGCCTGCGACATCGCTCAGCCGTAGCCTGCTGGCCGACCGGGTGAGCTGGCAGCTCGATAGCGAGGAGCACTCTGGGCGACTAAGGGTCCTGCCCAGTCTCAGTCGTGAGGTCCTGGACTGGTTGAGTCAGGACAACGAGCCCGGGAATCGAGTACAGATCGAAGCGCAGGTCGCTTTGACGCAGCTCGCCGCCGGTGGGAAGGACACCGGCAGGGCATGCCGCGCGCTGGGGCGCCTGGGGGGGCTCTTCAGTCTTCAACCCACGGTGGTCGCGGTGCTGTCGCAGCAGGCGACGCCCGATATGTTGCAGTACCTCCCTCATGGCTGTCAGAACTTCCACGAGATCTTCTCCGAGGTCTTGGCCAGGAGGTATGACTCGGAGAATGCGGATAAGGTGGCCCGGACTTATCTCGACAGTCACGGATTCACTGATCGCTCCCTGACTATCGGCATAAATCACCGTTTCTCCCCATCTGCTGCCATGAGCCTGGTCGTGCTCAGTCGAGGGATGCCTCTGATGAGCCGTCGTAGCGACGTTGAGGTCCTGCACT
>CALBAF010000295.1 GCA_937926415.1 uncultured Actinomyces sp. | reverse complement strand
CGACGGCGCGGGGGGCTGGACCTTTGAGGAGATTATCGATATCCCGGGATTCGGTCAGACGGAGGAGGACGCCCAACAACCCAGTCGCAAGGATCTCAAGGTAGCCACCGCGGACAACCTCCTCTTCGCCTTCCGGCGCTGCCACAACTACATCGCTGCCCACGAGGGCAAGCAGAAGACCGAGGCTTTCTGGGAGCTCCTCAAACTGATCTTCACGAAGATCGAGGATGAGCGCGCGCCTAAGCTCAACTTCTTCGCGACGTCGTCGGAGCGCAGCAGCGCCACGGTCGCCTCTGCCGCCAAGAAGCGTATTCAGAAGCTCTTCGAAGAGCGCGTCGTAAAGAAGTATCCGATGATCTTCGATGCTAAAGATGCTGACATCGACCTCAAGCCTGAGGTCGTGGCTTACGTCGTAACTGAACTGCAAGGCTACTCTTTGCTCCGCTCGCCCGTCGATGTCAAGGGTGTTGCCTATGAAGAGATCGTGGGCTCAAACCTACGTGGTGACCGTGGAGAGTTCTTTACCCCGCGCAACGCGTGCCGTATGGCGGTGTCCATGCTCGACCCGCAACCTGAGGAGCGAATTCTCGATCCCTCGTGTGGCACGGGTGGTTTCCTCATTACAGGAATGAACCATGCGCTCGAATATGTCGAGAAGTTCGAGCGAGAGCGGTGGGTTAATCCCGCACAAGGCTCGGAGGATGAGCAAGCAGAGCTCTACCGCCATCGCGATGAGTACTTCCGTAATTGTGTCTTTGGTATTGACCTGAATCCGGCGCTTGTACGTGCAGCTAAGATGAACATGGTCATGAATAACGACGGGTCTGGCGGACTTTTTCAGGCCAACACGCTTGAAAATCCGCACAAGTGGTCGGCGGGGCTCCGGGAAGCAGTGCAGCTCGGCTCCATTGACGTGATCGTTTCCAATCCGCCGTTCGGTGCGAAGATACCGATTGATGACGAGGAGATTCTTGTCCAGTACGACCTGGCGGCAGTTTGGGATCAGGATGAGACGGGTACGTGGATAATTCGACTGGATAAGCAAGGCAACCGTGTCCTCCAGAAGTCACAGCCTCCGGAGATTTTGTTCATTGAGCGGGCGCTGCAACTACTTAAACCCGGGACCGGTCGGATGGCAATGGTGATCCCTAACGGAATCCTCAACAATCCCGGCAACGCCTACATCCGAAGCTGGATTCTGAAGCGCGCTCAGATCCTTGCTGTCGTTGACATGCAACGCGATCTTTTCCAGCCGAAGAACGACACGCAGACTTCGATGGTGCTGATGCGCCGACTTGACGATGTTGAGGTCGATGAGGCCGAGGCCAACGGTCTCGACTACCCGGTGTTTATGGCTGTTGCGGAGAAGATCGGACACGACAAGCGGGGCAACGTAATCTACCGCCGGACTTCTGACGGTGAGGACGCTCTGGTCAAGCGCATCGAGACGATTTCCGAGATCGACCAGGTAACGGGCTCCGAGGTTGTGCGCCAGATCGAGGTCACTGAGCGTCAGGTTGACGATGAGCTTCCCGAGGTAGCAGAGGCTTACCGAAAGTGGCTGGAGGCTCAACCGTGATTATCGCGCCCGTCCGATCGCAGGTGGCGTTCTCCGAAGGTCGCCTCGATGCCAAGTATTACTGTTCGCCGGGCGTGCTCGCCAACGAGCGCGTGCAGATGCTCGGCGCTTCAGGTGTCGTGCTTCGCACGGTTGGTGGCGACGGTGGCCTCGGACAGGTCGGAGCGACCTCGCGGACTCGTCGCGTGTACGCGGCCCAAGGTGAGGAGTCACTGCCGTATCTGCGACCGTATGACGTGTTCGACTATCTCCCTCAGCCAGCAGGCCAGCTGTCGAAGAGCGGGAGCGCCGGACTAGAAAGTCTGATGCCAGAGGTGGGCACGATCCTCCAGACGTGCTCCGGCAGGAATCTGGGCCCCCTTGCGTACGCGGACGAATACATCAGTCAGTTCGTCGTCAGCGACGACATGCTGAGGTTGCATATCGCGGACGAGACTGACCGCCTCTATGTGCTGGCATTCCTTAGTACGCCGACCGGGCAAGCTCTACTGACGCGTAGCAAGACTGGCAACGTAATCGACCACCTCTCGGCTGACGATCTTGCGTCCGTGCGGGTTCCGTTCCTCGACGCACAGGTGGTGAACGATATTGCCGAAACTATGGGTGGAGTCGTGAAGACGCGCGAGCGGTCACGACTCCGACTCCAACAGCTCGTCCGCGAATTCGTAGAAGATCTGCCGCCCATCCCGTCGTCAACCCCGCTCCGTGAGGGGTGGACCGTACGCGCCACCGACCACAGATCACGGCTCGATGTCGCAGACCACGACCCGATTGTTGGTCAGATTCGCTCGGACCTATTGGCGTTGGGTGGGAAGCGGGTACAGGAAATCGCCGAGACTTCGATGCCGAACCGCTACAAGCGCTACTACGTCGACGAGGGTCACGGGCGTCCGATCATGTCGGGGCGACACCTGTTGCAGATGAAGCCTGTCAACCTTCAATACATCTCCGCCCGTGCCCTCGACTTCGAGGCGTATGAGTTG
>CALBAF010000294.1 GCA_937926415.1 uncultured Actinomyces sp. | reverse complement strand
CGCGCGATCATCGCCCGGGCGGCGGACCTGACGTGGGTGGACGACTCGAAGGCGACGAATGCGCATGCCGCGCGCGCCTCGCTGGCGGGGCTGCCTCCTCGCAGCGCGATCTGGATTGTTGGCGGCGACGCGAAGGGCCAGGATTTCACGGAGCTCATCACGCAGGTCGAGCCGATCCTGCGCGGCGTCGTCGTTATCGGCGAGGATCGCTCCGCCCTGGTTCGCGCCCTGGCGGAAGGTGCCCCTCAGGTGCCCTTCGTCGAGGTCGACGGTCACGAGGACTGGATGTTCTCGGTCGTTAACGAGGCCGTGGCCCTGTCCATGCCGGGCGATACCGTCGTGCTCGCCCCCGCCTGTGCGTCGTGGGATCAGTTCGACAACTACGGGCAGCGTGGTGACGCGTTCGCCGACGCGGTCTCGCGCCTAGCGGCCCAGTGGGGGAGCGCCGGTGGCGACGAATAAGCGCGGCTGGCACATCCCGACAGTCACCCTGCCTCGTATCCGTTTCGGATCCGGCAAGGAGCGCGAAGACGATCCGGCGATGACGTACTACCTCGTCATCGTGCCGGCCCTCCTGCTGTCGATCTTTGGCCTCATCATGGGGTTTTCGGCTCAGACGGTGACTGCGATCGCGCAGGGCGAGAACCCCTACACGGCGTACGCTCGCCCGCTCATCATCATTCTCGCCTCGCTGGTGATCGCCACGATCGTCCTCCTGATACCTCAGCGATGGCTCATGCACCTGGCCCCCGTCATGTTCGTGGGGGCGCTCGGATTCCAGTCCCTGGTCCTTAGCCCTCTGGGACGCTCGGAGGGCGGTAACGCCAACTGGGTGAAGGTGGGTCCGATCATGGCCCAGCCCTCTGAGTTTCTGAAGCTTGCGCTCATCGTGTTTTTGGCTTTCATGGTCTCGAAGTCCGCGACCAAGCGCGGTGATTGGAAGACCATGAGTGTGGCTGTCGGCCTGCCGATCCTGACGGCCCTCGGCGCGGTCATGCTGGGCCGCGACATGGGTACCGCCATGGTCGTGGCCGTTGGAGCGCTCGGCGCGATGTGGGTGGCCGGTCTTCCCAAGCGCTGGTTCGCTGGCCTCGTCATGCTGGCCATCCCGACGATGATCCTCCTGGTGCTGTCGAACCCAACGCGTATCCGTCGTATTTTGGCGATCCTCCCGGGTACCTCGAAGGGGCCGGACGAGTCCGCTCCCGAACAGATCGACCACTCGCTGTGGGCGCTGGGCTCGGGTGGCTTGACCGGCCTCGGACCGGGTGCCTCGCGCGAGAAGTGGAACTACCTGCAGGCGGCACACACGGACTTCATTTTTGCGATCGTCGGCGAGGAGTTCGGTCTGCTGGGCGCACTGGGCGTGCTGCTGTGCCTGGGGCTGCTGATTTGGGGCATGTTCCGCGTCGCGCGCGAGTCCTCGGATCTCTTCGTGACGATCGTGTCCTCTGGCGTGGCCTCGTGGATCGGTATCCAGACGGTCATCAACGTCCTGTCGGTGACGGGCCTGGGGCCGGTCATCGGCGTTCCTCTGCCGCTCGTGTCCTACGGCGGTTCATCCTTCATGTTTACGATCACCGCGATCGCGGTTGTTGCCTCGTTTGCTCGAGCGCGCGCGGGAATTTGGATGATCGGTCGCCCCGACGAGGCATCGGCTGGGCGTGACCCCCGACTCGCTCCCCGCCGTCGCTCGGCGCGCTAAGACGCCCGTGGCGCCTGGTGGCCTGCGCGGCTCGCTACACTGGTGTCACGCACACGCGTAAAGGAGACGCATATGGTCAAGGTTGTGATGGCTGGCGGCGGCACTGCCGGTCACGTGAATCCTCTGCTGGCGACGGCGGCGCAGCTGCGCGAGAGCGGCGCTGAGGTTGTTGTCCTGGGGACGAAGTCTGGTCTGGAGGCGGACCTGGTTCCCGCCGCAGGATTCCCGCTTATCGAGATTCCGCGTGTTCCCCTTCCCAGGCGCCCCTCCTTGGCTTTCTTTACTCTGCCCGGCCGTTTCGCCGATGCCGTGAAGCGCTGTGCTCAGGCTCTCGAGGGCGCGGACGTCCTCGTCGGTTTTGGTGGCTACGTGTCGACGCCCGCATACATCGCAGCGAAGCGCGCGGGCGTGCCGATCGTCATCCACGAGCAGAACGCGCGTCCCGGCCTGGCGAACAAGGTGGGCGCGCGCAACGCAAAGGTCGTCGCTCTGACGTTCCCCTCCTCTCCGCTGAAGGCCCGCAACGGTAACACCGTCGTCACGGGTCTGCCGCTGCGTGCGGCGATTGCCGAGCTGGCCAGCCGCCGCGCGGATGCTGAGGGTGCCGCTCAG
>CALBAF010000293.1 GCA_937926415.1 uncultured Actinomyces sp. | reverse complement strand
TGTAAAGAGGGAGGGGGGGGGGACGTTCCGCATTTCCGAATAAAGAAACCACCCACGATCTCTCCCACGACGCCGCATTCAACGCGTGCCGTTCGGGGAGGGCGCGGTGGATACGGAGTAAGATATGGCGTAACCCAGGCCGCGCGTGCCCGTGCCCTGTTTTGGGCCTGGCCCAACAGCGCTCGGCACCGTGTATGGCCCAGGCCCGGGGGCTCCTGTCGGTGTACTAGAGTAGGGGTACCCTAGTATCCCGAACTTGTGCACGGGCAGTCGCAGCACCCCGCGGCAAGGCTTGCCGGGTGACCGCCAAGGTCCTCCGTGGTTCCTTTGGAGCCATTCAAGAACAAAGTATTCAAGCCAAGGAGACAAGGCCCCGGCAAGAGGAGCTTGCCGGGAAGGCCAACCAAGGCATCTCAAGGAACTTGCCGCGACGCGCCACGCGCTCCGGCAAGGCAACAAGGCCCCGGCAAGAGGAGCTTGCCGGGAAGACCAACCAAGGTACCTCGAGGCCCGGTGAGCGACAAGCTTCCGGACCCGACAAGATAACAACAGCGGCAAGGCGCTTGCCGCGGCAGGCGGCCACTCTGTGCCCACGCTCCAGCGCATCCACCAACGTGTCGCTCTGGGGGCCTCTCCAGGCGCGCGTGGCGGGAGGCTGTGCAGCCAGCGGTGCGCAGTGGCATGCGAAGCTGACAAGATCGCCATCGTGGCGAACGGTGGCGCCCCTAACGGTCCTTTTCTGCACTGTTCGGGCGACTCAGACGGGCATTTAATGCCCTTGTCCCCTGCCGTCAGGGTTAGGTAGGGTGCACTGTACAAGTAACTGTACCAACCACCTCACTTTTTACATTTGTACCCTTCTCTGCGTTGCCACCTGTCGGTGACCCCTTTAGCGTATAAAAGGAGGCCCATGCGCAACGTAGAGGGGGGGTGGAGGCCAGAAAACACTCACGCTCGGTCTCGTTAGCAGCTAGTGTGTACTGTAGCACTCAGCGCTCCCGAGCAAGAACTCAATACAATCAGACAAGCAGCAGTAGGAGTATTATCTCTCCGGAGAGCTCCGAAGCTGGGTAAACTGCTCGTGTGCTTCGCCTCGATCCGCTCTTCGTGCGATCTCCGCCCCCCGCCGAACCGAAAGGGGCTCGGTCCGCCGGCCCCATAGGTGTTCGTGGATCAGTTTCCCCGACATCTTTGGCGCGCCAGGTAGGGGGCGTCGAGATTGTGTGAACCTGATCCGGCGTTCACACGAGCTAGATCTTCATTCCCTTCATCAACATGCCACCGAAGAAGAAGGCTTCGGCGGCAGCTGTTTCGTCCACGTCGATCCCACCACCACCGGAGCAAACGAGTGGTGGGATAGACGCCGGCGGAAGAACGGACATCGACGAGGGAGCTCATGGTGCTGCCAGGTCCAAGGACAAGGCTGCGCTGCCCATCGGCGGCGTAGCCGGCTCCCACAATGACCGAGCGCACTCCAAGACCTCGGCGTCCGTACATGCACCGCGCCCATCCCAGGAGGCGCGGGACCGGCAGCATCATGA
>CALBAF010000292.1 GCA_937926415.1 uncultured Actinomyces sp. | reverse complement strand
CCAGCACAGACAGGGCGGGGCGCACGGAGGGGTCGATGTCGCCCGCGACCATGATGAGGCGAGGGCCCGGGCCGACGGCCGGGGGCATCGAGTCGCGGAACTGCGTCCAACCGGCGCGGAAGCCCTCGGGGCCGGACGGGTACTCTGCGGCGAGATCCGCCCAGGAGATCGAGGCAACCTCGGCCAGTCGAGACAGGGAGGTAATGAGGGTCTCGGAGTCGAGTTCTTTGAGGATTTCGACGGAGACGATCTGGCCGCTCACGTCGAGGGCCGTCAGGCGGGGCGTCTCCTCGTCATCCTGGCCGGTCATGTCGCGCCAGGTCACCGGGAAGAGGGGGCGCGAGACGATCTGCAGGACCTGCTGGCAGATAGCGTCAACGAGGTCGGGTCCCAGGTCTTGGGCGACCGGGTATCCGAATTGAGCGGGTACGAGGTGACCATCCTCGAACTCAAACAGGGCCATCGCTCTTTCCTTCACGTGTATGGGGCGCTCGTGGCCATTGTTTCATACGTTCCAAAAGAAACACGGATGACACAGGCACATTGCGATAGATACCACGTAATTATCAGGCGATATTACGGGCGTCGACGAGCCATCTCAGCCATAAGATCTGCCGCGCCCGAGCTTTTTCAAGCCGGTAGAATAGTGAGCTAGCACAACGCAACGCCAGCACGACGAAGAGGACGACGATGCACGACCTCAACATTATCCAGGGCGACCTCGAGCGTTTCCGCGACGAACTGCGCCTACTCTCCACCAAGGTTGGCGGCTACATCGCCAGCCCCTCTGACCTATGCAAGGTTGCCTCGGCCATGACGGGCGGCTCCTCCTACAAGCAGGCACAGTACGCGGGCGAACACATGGAGGACGAGCTGACGGCACTGAGAACCTCGTTCGTCACCCTGGCTGATAACGTGGACGCCGCAGCCAACCAGTTCAAGGCGACCGAGGACATCAACCAGCAGGCGATCCAGCAGGTCAGGGCGAGCATTCCGGAACCCTGCCCGCCCGTGGGCCCGAAGGGAGAGTGAGTCATGGCGATCACATGGGCAAACATCCTCGAGTGGCAGACCGGTCCGCTCGACGAGATCGCGCAGACATTGTTCGAGGCGAGCCAGGGCCTACGCGAGGCCTACCAAAAGGGCCAGGACGACCTGAAAGCCATCCAGTCCGAGGGCGAGGCCGTCGACGCAATGCGCGCGACAACCATCACCAACCTCGCCTCGCTCGAGCGCGCCCTCACCAACGTCAACGGCGCCCTCATGGCGATCGAAGGCGCACGCGACGGGGTCGGAGAGGTCATCGGCCACGCCGACAGCACACTCGCCTCCGCCGCAGCACATCAATGCACGATCGATGCTGACGGCACCGTTCACACAATTGACCCGGACACGCAAAACAAAGACATACTCCTCGCGAAAATATCACTGTCGGACATGGTGAAGGAAATCCTCAAGTATGCCGACCAAGTCGACACGGATCTCTACCACGCGCTCCAAGACATCAATAACGACAGCTACACAGACGGAGACTGGGCTGAAAATAAGGTCATCGGCGTCCCCGACCTCCCCCAGCCGAACTGGTCCCCGTCCCAGAACGCGGCCTGGTGGAACTCGCTGCCCGAGGACCGCAAGCAGTTCCTCATGGACCACCGCCCCGACGACATTCGCCACCTCGACGGGCTCCCCGCATACGCGCGAGACAGGGCCAACCGCTTCGCCCTCGACGGCTACTTCGACGAGAAGGGCGAGTACCACAAGGGGGCCCTCGCAGATGCCGAGCAGGCAGTGAAGGATGCACAGAAGGAATACGACGACGCTCGCAAACAACCCTCCGCCTATGAGCCGAGATCGGGCCACATGAACTCGGAAGAACGCGCTGCCAAGGAAAAGCTCGAGCGAGCACTGGAGAAGTACCACGACCTCAAGGTCATCAAGTCACGAACGGAACCTACCTATCGACTGACCAACGGCCTCGCCCCCGCCTACCTCCTCGACTTCAACTACGATGAGAAATATCAGCGCACAACCGCCATCGTCTCCGCGGGCAACCCCGACACCGCGACTCGCGTGTCAACCCTCGTCCCCGGCATCGGCACGAACGTGCGCGACAACCTCGGGTACTACATGGACTTCAACGACCGCCTCAGGGATCAGACCAAGCACGCAGGGATCAACCCGAACACCGTCGCAACCATCTCCTACCTCGGCTACGTCGCCCCAAGGAATGACGGAACGAACATCGTTCAGGCGATGGACATCGACTATGCGAAGCGAGGCGCCCCCAAGGTTGCCCAATTTGAGGAGGGACTGCGCGCGAGCGCAAACGCCAACGGCCACGCGTTCACCAACACGCTCCTCACCCACTCCTACGGCTCAACAACAGGCGGCAAGAGCGCAACGATTATGGCCCCCGGCACCGTCGACCGCCTCATCCTGACCGGCTCCCCCGGAGGCGGGGTAGAGTCCATCGACGAATACAACGTCCCCAAGGAAAACGTCTACGTCTCAGCCGTTCCCTCCGGAGATGCGGTCGAAGGCTTAGGCACCGTTATCGGATACGGAAAAGATCCCCAAAATCTCGAGGGGATCACCCACCTGAGCGGCGATGCAACAGACGCAAAAGACTATTGGAAACCGTACTCATACCGCCTGGCTGACGGCCGTGAGGCGCTCCCCCAACTACCTCAACGCGTCCTCAATGCCTTCTCTAACCACATGTCCTACTTCGCAGAGGGCACCCGCACCTCTCAGGACTTCGCGAACATCGTCGCCGGCGGCAACCCCACGACGGACGAGGAGTGGGCGGCCATCCAGGCTGAACGTGGGAAGTAGGAATCCGGCAACCAGCAGATGCTGAACGGCAGTCACAGCCTCCCGCAGGCTGGGGCCGCCGGTGCATGTGGGATGACGAGCGCCTTCGGACTGTCTCAGCACTCTAGACGCCACTCCCGCATGCTCTGACAACGCTAGAATGGCGAGCTAGCGAAGGACTGATTCGGCTCAAGGACAGGACAACGATGCCCGACCTTCAAATCTGCACTGGCGACCTCGAGAGGCTCTCCCACGAACTGGAGGAGGTATCCGAGAAGGTCGGCCGTTACATCCCCCTTCCCCACAACCTCGCCCAGGTTCGCTCAGCCATGCCAGGCAGCTCTGCCGCCCAGAACGCGCAGCAGGCGGGAGAACACATCGAAGTACAGCTTTCAACTCTCAGGACATCCTTTGGCAGCCTAGCCGACAACGTCATGGCATCGGCCAAGCAGTTCAGCGTCACCGAAGACATCAACGACATGGCACTTCAGGCAATCAGAGCAAGCGCACCCACAGGTTACCTGCCGACCGGTCTCATGAGGGGCTGGTAGGCCATGGCGATCAGTTGGGCAGACGTCAGCGACTGGGAACCCGGTCCCCTCGACTCCATCGCGGCTGACCTCGAGGAGGTGAGTAAAGGTCTGCGCGACGCGTATGCAACCGGAGAGAACGCCCTTGGAGCGATCCGGTCGGAGGGCCTTGCAGTCACCATGATGCGAGCGACGACTAGGTCCAACCTCGAATCTCTCGAGCAGGCCACCACGAACGCCAACGGCGCTCTCATGGCGATTGAGGGCGCCCGCGACGGAGTGGCGACGATCAAGGCGAGAGTCCTAGACGCACAGGCTCACGCCCGCGCAAAGAACTGCACTATAGCGTCAGATGGCTCCGTCAACTGCACCCCGACCGATGCCGTCGACAAACAGGCAATTATCGACGCTCGAACATCCGAAACGATGCTCACGGAGAAGGTGAAGACAATCCTCGAGGATGCCGAGCGCGTCGACAGCGAGCTCTCCAGCGCCCTGAGCACCATCAACTCCGACACCTACACGGATGGCGATGGGGCCGACAACAAGGTCATTGGCGTCCCCGACTTCCCGAAGTCCAGCTGGACCCCATCCCAGAACGCGGCCTGGTGGAAATCACTGCCCGCGGAACGCAGGAGATTCCTCATCGAGCATTGCCCAGACGACATCCGACACCTCGACGGCCTCCCGGCGACTGTACGCGACGAGGCCAGCCGAAACGCGCTCTACGGATATGTGGACGCCTACGGAACTAAGCGACAGGGCGCCCTCGCCGATGCCAAGCAAGCTTTCGACGAGGCGAATACCGCCCCCCACGTTGACAGAGACAAGATCATACAGACACGGGCGGCCCTGAAGGACCTCGAGGCTCTCGACGCCCAGCTCCAAAAAAGCGAGCACGCGCCGGCTTACCTGCTCGATTTCAATTACGACACGAAGCATCATCGCACGACAGCCATCGTCGCTTCGGGCAACCCCGACACCGCATCCTACGTATCGACACTCGTGCCAGGCATCGGCACCAACGTCCGCGAGAGACTCGGTTACTACATGGGGATTAACGATCAGCTACGGGCACAGGCAGAGCACATGGGAGTCGACCCAAACAAGGTCTCCACCATCTCCTACCTCGGCTATGTCGCCCCTGAAGGCCCCGGTCCCAAGCTCTACCAAGCCGCAATGATCGACTACGCCAACGAAGGAGCTCCGAAGATCGCGCGCTTCATGGAGGGGCTGCGCGCGCACGGCAACGCGAACGGACACTCGTTCACCAACACGCTCCTCACCCATTCGTTCGGCTCGACGACAGGCGGAAAGGCCATGACGCAGGTAGCCAAGGGCGTCGTCGACAACCTCATCATGTGCGGATCGCCGGGAAGCGGAGTCCAGAGCATCGACCAGTACAACGTCCCCAAGGGGCACGTGTACGAGTCATCTACTCACTTAGGCGACATGGTTCAAGACCTCGGGTTCGATAGCTCCTTCGGACGCGACCCCAAGAAACTCGAGGGAATCACCCACCTCAGCGGAGACGTTAGCGACACTAAAGCTAACAGGCACTTGTACCACAATCATCCAAATCCGAAATTCGAAGGAACCTCCGGCTCCACCTCTCCTCTCGCCAACCACTCGGCCTACTTCGACCACCACACACGTGCCTTCCGGGATTTCACACACGTCATGCTCGGCAAGGAGCCGACGACCGACGAGGAGTGGGCCGCGATCAAGGCAGCTCGAGCGAAGGAAAACAACGGCCACTGACACATTCTGAGCAACTATCCTCAGTTGTCCGACGACTTGGGACCAATGTCGTGTACGATGACAGATGTCGCTCAGAATCCGGATGGCGCAGCACCTTCCACCCGGTTAGACTACTGCGCGGCAGGGCTTGTGAATGAGAACAGGGTGGCACTCAATGGCTAGAGATAAGCTGCGTATCGTTGAATATTCGACACCGGAGCCGCAGGTTCCGGCGTCCGACGAGACACGCCGTGAACTGTCTCCCTACTGCCTGAACGCGGACTCATCCCCCCACATTTACCCGCATTCCGAACATGTGGTCAGCCCTCATCTGCCGCCCGTGGAGCGCATGCCCGTCCCCGTGACACCCTTCCCCAAGCTCTTCCGCGACGACCCGGAACCCGCGTAATCTACAGGGCCGCAGGCACTGTCAAGCCTCGCCCTCCCCCTTTACCCACAGCGCCACGGCTCCCCTCGCGTCCCAACCGGCCACGGCCTCGCGCGACCATCCGCACACCGGATACCCACCGCCCAACGCGCCTCCGCGTGACACACTGGCACCATGAGCGAGAGCTTCCTGACGGACCTGCGCGCACTCATCGACGTCGACGCCTCGAGTGGCACTCGAGCGCGCTACTCCTCCGACGCCGGCCTCACGCGCATCCCGCC
>CALBAF010000291.1 GCA_937926415.1 uncultured Actinomyces sp. | reverse complement strand
CCGTGCTCGTCAACGACGAGGACCCGGACGGCACGACGGGCGCTCTGACGATCTCATCGGATGGCTCGGGCGTGAGCGTGTCCGGCCAGAACCTGTCGATTAGCCCGGACGCGCGCCGTCGCCTCGTCGTCTACACGGTGACGGACCCCGACGGCCTGAGCGCGAGCGCGGTCGTGACCGTTCCGGGTACCGACCTGCTGGCTCCGCGCCTGGACACGACGCGCGTCCCGGTGGCGATGCGCGCGGGCTCCACGCTGACCCTCGACATGCACGACTACGTGCTGGTGCGCGACAACTCGCGCTCCCCGATCATCACGGACGCCTCCTCCGTGAAGTTCAGCGGAGGCCTGGACTCGGCCTCGCTTCAGGACTCCACGCACATCACGCTGAGCGCGCCCGACACTGCCTCGGGCAAGGCCTCGGTGTCCTTCACGGTGCGTGATGGCGCCTCGGACGACGTCTCGGCGCTGTCCTCGACCCTGACGATCCCGATCACGATCCAGCCGGCGAGGAACCTGCCGCCGCGCCTGACCCCGACCCCGATCCTCGTGGGCCAGGGTGAGTCCGTGACGGTTGATCTCACGCAGATGGTAGACGATCCGGACGACCAGGCGAAGGGCTCCTTCGAGTACCGCGTGGTGAAGGCCCCCGGCGGCGTGGACGTGTCCCTGGACGGCCACAACCTGACCGTGTCCGGCAAGAAGGACCAGCCCAAGGGCCCGGTCGGCGCGATTACCGTCAGCGTCGACGACGGCTCGGGCGCGGTCAACGCCGACATTCCGGTGACGATTGTGAAGTCCTCCAAGCCCCTCGTGACGACCACGGAGGCCCATATCAAGGCGAAGGCCGGCCAGACGGTGGACGTGAACCTCTCGCAGTACACGACGAACCCGTTCCCGGATCCGCTCGTGGTCCTGGATGCGTCGGTGCACGTGGGCCAGGGAACCGCCTCGGGTAACGGCAACGTCCTGTCGGTGACCCCCAAGGCGGGCTTCCACGGCAACATGACCATCGTGTACCGCGTCATGGACGCGACGAACGACCCGGATCGCGTGGTCCAGGGCCGCGTTGTCGTCCAGGTTCTGGATCGCCCTGAACCGCCGCAAAAGGTGACGGCGACGGCGACCGGCCCGGGCAGCGCTTTCGTGAGCTTCCAGGCGGCCGCTCCGAACGGCGGAACCATTTCGGGGTACACGATCATCGACTCGGTGAGCGGGGAGTCCAAACAAACGACCAACCCGGGTATGGAAGTGACGGGCCTGAAAAACGGCGTCGAGCACACCTTCACGGTCATCGCCCACAACGAGGCCGGGGATTCGGATCCGTCGGCGCCATCCGCTGCGGTGAACATCGATGTCGCGCCCGAGCAGATGGCCGCACCGACGGTCGTGGGTACGAATGGTGCCCTCGAGGTCTCGTGGACAAAGCCGAACAACGAGGGATCTCCGATCCGCACGTACACGGTATTGCTCAATGGACCCGGCGGCGGTCAGCCGGTCGCTTACCAGGTGCCCGATACGAAGTTCTCGATGACGATTCCGGATCTGAAGAACGGCACGTTGTATTCGGTGCAGGTCCAGGCCCAGAATGGCGCGGAGAAACCGTCGCTGCCGTCCTTGGCGACCGAGGGCTATCCGCATGGTGCCCCCGATCAGCCGACCGACGTGCGTGCGGCGGTGGTTGCTGCGGATCGGGATCCGGAGTATGCGCAGGTCGAGGTCAAGTGGAAGGTGGGATTACCCAACGGGAAGGACTGGGGACAGGCCACGGTTAATGTCAATGGCGCCGAGGTGCAAGTGTCATCGGCAGCCGGCGAGGTGACGCTACCGAAGGTGCAAACGGGCAGCAAGGTGACTGCCTCGGTGACGCTGTCGAACTCGCACGGCGATACGTCGGCTCCTGGAACCGCGACGGTATCCATCGCGACCACTCCCGTGCCGATCGATCGCCCGACTCTGCAGGGCAACGGCACGCCGGGGCAGCTGGTTGTCTCGAATCTGAGGCCTAAGGAGGGTCACGGCTTCAGCGCAGATGAGCTGACGGTGCGCTACTCGTTGACCTCCGAAGGATGTGCGGTCGGAACGCCGATCTCTGAGGGTAGGCGAATCGATGTGGGCGGCTGGCAGGAGCGTGAAGTCTTCTTCTGCCAGTCTGGCCGCGGCCTCAATGGGAATGAGGTCACGTCGGACACCGTTTCTGCCGTTGGCCAACCCACGGCCAAGCCCGATCCGGTCAGGGTGTGGGTTTCGAATGTCGGTAGCACGTCTGCCGTCGTGCGCTGGGATGCGATCGGCGCCAACCCCGCCTTGTCGGGTCTCAAGGTGTACCTGAATAACAGGGAGAATAACAGGGAGCAACCCGTCGGGGTTGGCGTCACGGAGGCGACCTTCAGTGACCTGGCACAGGGCACGGAGTACTCGGCCACGGTCGCGGCGACGAACGACTGGGGAACGACGCAGATGCACGCAGACTCATCGTTCGTCACGAAGCTCGACGTGAACCTGACGTGGACGGAGGCCTGCCAGGGAGGCGAGAAGCACACGGGCCCGGGTGGATGCCACACCTTTAAGTTCAGCGCTCCGGGGTGGGCTAACACGTCGCTTACTCACAAATGTACGATCCGTTCGGATCTGGACAATTGGACCGAAGAGGTGACTATCGATCGTGCCGGTCCCATAGAGTCGCACATCGCGACGCGGGCGGATTCCGACGCGCAGTTCGCGCAGAACGTGCACATCGTCGGCGATTGTCGCCCGGTGAGGTGAGCCAGTGAAGAAACTACGTCGACTTGTGAGGCATGCGTGGCGCGCCCTGAGCGCCCGCGTGCAGGCGCTGCCCGGCTACGAGGGCGTCG
>CALBAF010000290.1 GCA_937926415.1 uncultured Actinomyces sp. | reverse complement strand
GGGTTCCTGAACGGACACAATGACCGTCTCGGGATCGAGCTCGACCTCAACGCCGGCGGGCAGCTGCAGGTCGGAGACGTGCACGGCGGAGCCGGCCTCGAGGCCCTCGATGGAAACCTCGAGGCTCTCGGGGATGGAGGTGGCGGAGGCCTTCACCAGGATGGTGAACTCCTCGAGCGAGTGGACGGTGCCGGGGGCAGCCTCGCCGACAACGACGACGGGGACCTCAACGTCGACCTTCTCGCCGGCCTTGACGGCCAGGAAGTCTGCGTGCAGGATGTCGCGGCGCACGGGGTGAACCTGAACGTCCTTGACGAGGGCCAGCTGGGTCTTGCCATCGATCTTCAGCTCAACGAGCGCGTTCTTGGTGCCGCGAACGATGAGGAACAGGTCGTGGCCGGGAACGTCCAGGTGACGGGGCTCGGCGCCGTGGCCGTAGAGGACCGTGGGGACCTTGCCGGCGCGGCGGGCGCGGCGGGCAGCACCCTTACCGAACTCGGAACGCTCTTCGGCAAGCAGGACGGGGTTGTCGCTCATGTGTTTCCCTTCGTTTCTCAGGTCCGGCGTCGGTGTCGGCAGAGTGAAGGAAACGCGTGGCATTTCGATTCAGGCCCTGTCGATAACGGCGGATACGGATCCGCCCTCGCCGGAGCAACCCCAATAGGTTACCTCACGGCGAGGGCGGATGTGAAGCGGGAGCTGCTCAGTTAAAGAGCGATGTGACAGAACCGTCTTCGAAGACCTCGTGAATCGCGCGGGCCAGGAGCGGCGCGATGGACAGGACGGTGAGCTGCTCGAAGCGCTTCTCAGCGGGGATCGGCAGCGTGTCGGTGACGACAACCTCGGCGGCGCCGGACTCGGAGAGACGCTTCGCGGCGGGGTCGGAGAGGATGCCGTGCGTGGCAACGACGATGACCTTCTTGGCACCGGCATTGTTAAGGACGTTGATCGCCTCGGTGATCGTGCCGGCCGTGTCGATCATGTCGTCCACCAGGACACATTCCTTGCCGGCGACCTCACCGACGACGCGGTTCGCGACGGCGACGTTCGGGCGGGTGGTGTCGCGGGTCTTGTGAACGAAGGCCAGGGGCGCACCACCCAGCTTCTTCGACCACTTCTCGGCGACGCGGATACGGCCCGCGTCGGGAGAGACGACGGCGGTGTTGGCCAGGTCGACGCGGCCGCGCACGTACTCCACGAGGACCGGCATGGCGAAGAGGTGGTCGACCGGGCCATCGAAGAAGCCCTGCTCCTGCGAGGCGTGCAGGTCGACGCTCATGATGCGGTCGGCACCGGCGGTGCGGTACAGGTCAGCCATGAGGCGAGCGGAGATGGGCTCGCGGCCCTGGTGCTTCTTGTCCTGACGCGAGTACGGGTAGAAGGGAGCGACCACGGTGATGCGCTTCGCGGAGGCGCGCTTGGCAGCATCAATCATGATGAGCTGCTCCATGATCCACTTGTTGATGTCGCCCTCGATGGACTGCAGGACGAACACGTCGGCGCCGCGAACAGACTCGTTGAAGCGCACGTAAATCTCGCCGGAGGCGAAGTCGTAGGCCGTCACCGGCGAGACCCCACATCCGATTTCCTCGCCCACGGCGTGAGCCAGGTCCATGTGAGCTCGTCCAGAAACGAGGACGAGGTTCTTCTCTCCGGTGGTCACCAGTCCGCTCATGCGGTTGTCTCTCCTTGTGTTGGATCAGGCGCGAGGCGCCGCGATCAATGTGCCGATGGTGCTGTATGGCGTGACCATCGTATCGGCTGCAACGCAGCCCTGACCGATCCACGCGGTGGGAACCACACTGCGGTCCCCAATTTCCGCATCAATCAGCGTGGCGCTAGGACCGATTTCACAGCCGGTCCCAACGGTGGTTGTCCCCCGCAGGCAGGTGCCGGGGTAGATGGTGGTGTCGGCGCCGACGCTCACGTCGACGTCGATCCAGGTGGAGGCCGGGTCGACGATCGTCACGCCGGCGCGCATGTGGCCCTCGCAGATACGGCGGTTCATCTCGGCGCCGAGTTCGGCCAGCTGGACGCGGTCGTTCGCGCCCGCGCTCTGCCAGTGGTCGGTGAGCTCGAGGGCGCCCGCGGTACGCCCGGCGGGGGCAGCAGCAGCGAGGACGTCGGTCAGGTAGACCTCGCCCTGATCATTGTCGGTGCCCAGGGAGGCCAGGGAGGTGCGCAGGAAGTCCGCGTCGAAGGCGTAGATACCCGCGTTGCTCTCGTTGATTGC
>CALBAF010000289.1 GCA_937926415.1 uncultured Actinomyces sp. | reverse complement strand
CCTCGTCGCGGTCGTTCTCGGGCTGGGTCATGGCAAGCGCAGACTCGTCGCCGAGGCCCTCCACGTCCAGGGCGCTTCGGGCGCCGACGTGGGCGAGGCGCTCCGTGATCTGTGCGGGGCACAAACCCTTGTTCGGGCAGCGCAGGTCAACGTCGCCTTCCTTCTCCTGGACGAGCGCCGTCCCGCAGGAGGGGCACTGCGTGGGCATCACGAAGGGGCGCTCGGAGCCGTTGCGCGCGTCCTCGACGGGAGCGACGATCTCGGGGATGACGTCGCCCGCCTTGCGCAGGACGACGAGGTCGCCGATAAGCACGCCCTTGCGGGCGACCTCCTGCGCGTTGTGCAGGGTCGCTCGCGCGACGTTCGACCCCGCGACCAGAACGGATTCCATGACGCCGTAGGGGGTGACGCGGCCGGTGCGCCCCACCTGGACGCGGATGTCGAGCAGGCGCGTGTGGACCTCCTCGGGCGGGAATTTGTAGGCGGCGGCCCAGCGCGGCGTGCGCGAGGTGGAACCGAGGGAACGCTGCAGGTCCAGGTCGTTAATCTTGACGACGACGCCGTCGATCTCGTGGACGAGGCCGTGGCGGTCCGCGCCGATCTCGGCGATGCGCTCTTCGATGGCCTTGCGGCCCGTGAGCAGGCGTGTGTAGGGCGAGACGGGCAGGCCCCAGTCGCGCAGCTGCTCGTACCAGCCCATCTGCGTGGTCGGCTCGGTGAAGTCCTCCCCGGCCTCAACGAAGCCGATGCCGTGGGCGACCATGGCGAGGGGGCGCTTAGCGGTCTCGGCCGGGTCCTTTTGGCGCAGGGAACCGGCGGCCGCGTTGCGCGCGTTGACGAAAGTCTTTTCCCCGGCCTCGACGCGGGCCTCGTTGAAGGCGGCGAAGTCGACGACCGGGAAATACACCTCGCCGCGCACCTCAACGCGCGCGGGGACGGTGCCGGTCAGGGTCTGTGGGATCGAGGCGATGGTTCGCGCGTTGGCGGTGACGTCTTCGCCGACGTAGCCGTCTCCTCGGGTCGCGGCACGCACGAGGCGGCCGTTCTCGTAGAGGAGGTTGATGGACAGGCCGTCGACCTTCACTTCGGTTGTCATCTCGAGGTCGGCGATACCGGTGGCTTCGGCCATGCGGGTCTCCCACCCGGCGAGCTCCTCGAGGGAGAACACATCGTCGAGGGACATCATCTGGGCGAGGTGGCGCACCTCGGAGAATCCGGAGTCGACGCTGCCGCCCACGCTCATCGTGGGCGAGTCGGCGCCGCGCAGCTGCGGGTAGCGCTCCTCGATCTCTTCGACCTCGCGGTACATGCGGTCGTAGTCCGCGTCCGCGAGGGTCGGCGAATCACGGTCGTAGTAGGCGGCGCGGGCCTCGTTAATGCGTGTCACGAGTTCGTTGTAGCGGTCGCGGGTCGTCTCGAACGTGGAGTCAGCCATGGGGTCCATTCTTGCATTTCGGACGGCCGGCGGACGGCGTGCGGGGCGCGCGAGCGGAGGAGGTGGCCATAGCCACAGGGCACATCGGATGGTTATCCACAGGGGCTTGCTGACCTCTCGGGTTATCCACAGGGTCTCTCGCCGCGCTTGATGGCCCGCGAGCGCGGCGGGATCGTTGAGCTATGAAGGATTCCGGTTGCCTCGCCCGATCAGCCTTGCGCGCAGATGTTCACCTGGCCTGCGTCGCGGGCCCTGACGTCGGCGTCGTGGTCGCACCCGGCACGGTCGGGCGCGCCGGGAAGGTGCCGCTGACGTGTGCGTCCGTGGCTCGAGAGCACCTCAGCTTGTCGACGCGGGACGGTCGGGCCGTCTTGCGTGTGTCGCCTGGCGCTTCCCCGGTGCGCGTGCGCTCCCGTCTCCCCCT
>CALBAF010000288.1 GCA_937926415.1 uncultured Actinomyces sp. | reverse complement strand
TGCCCCCGCTGCTCCGGCCACCCCGGCCGCCGCCGTTCGCGAGCCTTCGCCGCTGCGTGGCACGACCGAGAAGATGTCGCGTCTGCGTCAGACGATCGCCCGCCGCATGGTCGAGTCGCTGCAGACCTCGGCTCAGCTGACCACGGTCATCGAGGTCGACGTGACGAAGGTTGCCGCGCTGCGTGCGCGTTCGAAGGACGCGTTCCTTGCCAAGCACGGCACCAAGCTGACGTTCCTGCCCTTCTTCGTGAAGGCCGCGACCGAGGCGCTCGCCTATCACCCGAAGATCAACGCGACGATCAACGACAAGGAGGTCACGTACTTCGACTACGAGCACGTGGGCATCGCTGTCGACACGCCGCGCGGTCTGCTGGTGCCGGTGATCAAGAACGCCGGAGACAAGGACATTGCCGGTATCGCGGCATCGATCAACGATCTGGCTGCTCGCACTCGCGACTCGAAGATCGGCCCCGACGAGCTGTCCGGCGGGACGTTCACGGTGACCAACACCGGTTCGGGCGGCGCGCTCTTCGATACGCCGGTCCTCAACATGCCGGAGAGCGCAATCTTGGGCGTCGGTACGATCGTGAAGCGTCCGGTCGTGATGAAGGGCGCTGACGGCGCTGACGTCATCGCGATTCGCTCGATGGTCTACCTAGCGCTGTCCTACGACCACCGCCTGATTGACGGTGCCGACGCGTCGCGCTTCCTCATGGATGTGAAGAAGCGCCTGGAGGAGGGCGCGTTCGAGGCCGACCTCGGACTCTGATCCTCACCGACCGCTGATGGGGTGGGCCTCCTGCGAGGCCCACCCCATCACTGCATTGTGGGAACAGTGCGGCCGTGAACGTTGACGTTCATAGTCGCGGATACTCACGAAGTGGCGGGCTGCGCTTTAACAACCTTCCCCGAGACGGGATCGACACGCACAAGAAGGTCGGTCACATCGGGCGCCGAGCCTTTCTCGCAGGTTCCGGCCTGACATGTCTCCGAGGCGAGCACCGTCAACGTCGCACCAACATCGATAGCTCCCGGTTCACATGTCAGCACAGACACGTTATCGATGTGTGACGACAACTGGGTGACCCGCACTCCATCAGCTTGCATCGTTGCGATGCGTTCCTTGTCCTGTTCGAGGAGTTCACCGCCCAGAACGTCGTCGAGAGGTGTTGGGTCACCGGCCATCATTGCCTCGTCGCGCGTACGGATAGCGCGATTGATCGTCGCAGTCAGAGCCGAAACGTCGCATGCGCTATCGGATGACTGCGCGAACGATTGTGGGTGCTCGCTGTGTATACGGGTATCCGTCGCTGTCTGGCTCGGCCCGCTGTGGATAAGGCCGTACACCATGATGGACACTCCTGCGACGATCGCTGTCAGCCCTGCCGCGAGCACACCCAGCGCACGGCGCCGACTACGCTGCGCGCCCGGTCGTCCGCCGCGTCCACCTCGCGGCGCCGATGCTCCAAGGTGCTTGGGTCGGTCATCTCTGTGGGTGTCTTCGCGCAGCGCTGCCGCACGCAGGTCTGCGATCACGCGCTCCGGATCGACCGGTTCTCGAGAGATCGGATGTTCGATCGGATCATCGACGACAGGTGTCGACTCCTCGAGATGCTCGTCTGCCCCATGGAAGCCGAGCTCAGCCAGGGCCTCGTCCATGTGGAGCATGTGCGCGAGCCGACGCAGGCATGCACGGTCTGCCTGCTGCCCGCTGAGCCCTTGGCTCCAGCCGGGGGTTCCGTCGCGCTCCCCCAACTCATCGATAAGATCGATGAGCACGGCGCGTCCGGACGGCGTCACGATGATGTTGGCGGGCGTGAGATCTCCGTGCGCGATGCCAGCACTGTGCAGAGCGCTGACACCGGCGGCAATGCCTTCAATGATCTGCCTGCGCGTTGCGATGGGACGCAAGTCTGGGGACCCGATTTCCGCATCGAGAGGACGTCCAGCCACGTAGTCGTAGACGATTGCCCAGCGACCGTCGTCGGAGCGCGCAACATCGCGTAAAGCGACAACATGGCGCGATGAGATCGACGCCCACGCCTTCCAGCGCGCGAGACACCGCTCCCCATCCGCACCAGTCCGCAGTGACAGAAGGGCTTCGCCCGCGCTCGTGTGCGTACGCCACACCGGTCCTGTTGCACCGATGTGGAAGATTTGGCCAATGTCGTATCCGCCAATGTTCATGGAGCCATTGTCCAAAGACACCCAATGTGATGCAACTCATTTCACAAAGTGCCTGATCGGACGGGTGGACTTTCGATCGTCAATCGCACGTACAATAATGAGGCTATGAGTGAATCGAATCCCCCCGGCAAGAGGCGCTTCTACCAGAACGTCCTCGATGCGTACCGACTGACCAAACGCACCTACCCGGCTCTTCCGTGGATGCTTCTCGGAACGGCCGCTGCGGTGATTGCCATCTTCATGCTGGTGGCCTGGCTGACCAACATGTCGTGGATCGGCTGGCTCGTCGTCGGCATCACGGGCTCGATCACCGCAGCTCTCCTGCTGCTGACCATCCTGACACGCCGCGCGCTCTACTCCCAGGTTGAGGACACCGCGGGCGCTGTGAAGGTTGCGCTGTCCCAGATTCAGCGCGGATGGGTGATTCCCGAGCAGCCCGTGGCCTACACCCGCGAGCAGGATCTCGTGTGGCGCATTGTTGGTCGCGCTGGCGTCGTTCTCATTTCCGAGGGCCCCTCGTCCCGCGTCCGCCCCCTCCTCCAGGCCGAGACGAAGCGCGTCACCAAGGTCATGCGCAACGTTCCCGTTCATCAGATCCAGGTGGGTCACGATGACGGGCAGATCGCCCTGAAGGATCTGCAGCGCGAGCTGCGCAAGCTGAAGAACGTGCTGACCCCCGAGGAAGTTCCCCAGGTGTCTGCGCGCATCAACGCTCTGCGCTCGGGCGAGCCTCCTATCCCGAAGGGCATCGACCCTCTGCGCGCCAAGCCGTCGCGCCGCGCACTTCGCGGTAACTGAGCTTTTTCAAGTGGGCAAGCACCAAGTGCTTGCCCACTTGTGTATCCACGATCCGAGACTCATTCAACGTGCATAGTATGCATATGATTGCATATCTATTACACAACCCCGCTTGAAATACGGATACTGAGGAACATAATCATGCACGCCAAGAAGATTCTCGCCACGCTCACCCTGGCCAGTACTGCGACCGCAATGGCCGCATGCGCAGACCCCACGACGAGTACGAGTACGGCAGACGCGACGACGGGGGCAGCCACATCAACTACCTCACACTACGACATCTCATCGATCCCGACCGTCGACGAGATTGCAGCGCTCGTTCCCGACGACATTAAGAAACGGGGCACCCTGCGTAACGGATCCTCTACCGGATACGCACCTGCCGAATACATGGATACTGATGGGCAGACCCCCATTGGCTATGACATTGACATCAACAAGGCACTCGCCAAGGTCATGGGTCTCAACGCTGGAGAAACCAAGCACTCGGAGTTTCCGACGATCATCCCCGCTCTCGGCACAAAGTTCGACGTGGGCATCTCATCGTTCACCATTACCTCCGAGCGTGAGCAGCAAGTCAACATGGTGTCTTACCTGAACGTCGGATCCGCATGGGGCGTCGCTGCTGGCAATCCGAAGAATTTTGATCCCTCTAACCCGTGCGGCGCGACCATTGCGGTTCAGACCGGCACGGCTCAGGAAGAATACGCGGCCACACTCTCTGACGAGTGTGTTGCAGCCGGCAAGGACAAGATCGCCGTCATGCCTCACGAGCTCCAGACGGACATTGCCACCAAGCTGAGCGGCGGCCAGTACGACGCAACCCTCGCCGACTCTACGGTCATCGGCTACACAAGCGCTCAGTCGAGCGGCAAGATTGAGCAGCTTGGCGACACGTTTGAGTCGGCTCCTCAGGGCGTGACGGTCGCGAAGGATGACGCGCAGCTTGCTGAGGCGGTCCAGAAGGCGATGCAGTACCTCATGGACAACGGCTACCTCAACGACATTCTGGCGTCCTACGGAGCCGAGAATGCAGCCCTGACTACCGCCGAACTCAACCCCAGCGTCGACTGACACACAACACGCTACGCATAATATGCATTTAGATGCATATGGGTGCATAATGGTAGCAATCACGGGCCTTGGCCCACTCCCATCGGAAGGCACATCATGACCATGTCGAAGGCACACGCCCTCATCACACTAGCGGCCGCAGCCGCTCTCCCCCTCGCCGCCTGCGCTGATCCCACATCGACCAGCTCGTCGACGAACGGAGCAGAGACCTCGGCGACCACCGCAGCCACAAGCTCGTACGACGTATCGAAGATCCCGACCGTCGACGAGATCGCGGCCCTCGTGCCCGACGAGGTCAAGGAGCGCGGCACGCTGCGTAACGGTGCCTCTGCCGACTACGCCCCGGCCGAGTTCCTGGGAGACGATTCGCAGACCGCGCAGGGTTACGACGTCGACATCAACAAGGCGCTCGCCAAGGTCATGGGCCTGAACGAGGGAACCACCAACCACGCAGAATTCCCGACCATCATTCCGGCGCTGGGCACCAAGTTCGACGTTGGTATCTCCTCCTTCACGATCACCTCTGAGCGCGAGGAGCAGGCAAACCTCATCTCCTACGTTGAGGTGGGCTCCGCGTACGGCGTTGCCGCGGGAAATCCGAAGAACTTCGATCCGACCAACCCCTGCGGTAAGACGATCGGCGTGCAGACCGGAACCGCGCAGGAAGACTACGCGACCGAGCTGTCGGAGAAGTGCGTGGCACAGGGCAAGGACAAGATCACGATCATGCCGCACGACCTGCAGACTGACATCGCTACGAAGGTGATCGGTGGCCAGTACGACGCCACCCTGGCTGACTCGACGGTCATTGGCTATACCGCCACTCTGTCGGACGGCAAGATCGAGCAGGTCGGTGACGTTGTCGAGTCCGCCCCGCAGGGCGTGGCCGTGAACAAGAACGACGAGCAGCTGACGCAGGCCGTTCAGAAGGCGATGCAGTACCTGATGGACAACGGCTACCTGAAGGACATCCTGGCCACCTACGGCGCGCAGAACGCTGCACTGACCACCGCCGAGCTGAACCCGGCGACGAACGACTGAGGATCTCATGGCAACCATCAAAGACGGCGTCGAGCTGATCGACGCGAAACCGGTGCCCCGCCCGGGGAGGTGGGTGAGCGCGATTGTCGCAGCAATCCTTGCGGCAATGACAGCCCACGCGCTGGTGACGAACGCAAACTTCCAGTGGCAGGTCGTGTTCCAGTGGCTGTTCTCGCGTTCCATCATGCAGGGCGTGCTGTTCACGATCATCCTGACGATCCTTGCGATGGTGGTTGGCACCGCGCTGGCGATCACCATGGCTATCATGCGTCAGTCGGTGAATCCTGTCCTGCGCTGGGTGGCGATGGCCTACATCTGGTTCTTCCGTGGCACGCCTATTTACACGCAGTTGATTTTCTGGTCGCTGCTGCCCACGCTCTACCCGAAGCTCTCCTTCGGTGTGCCGTTCCTCGGCTCGCTGTGGGGCTGGGAGCTGACGTTTGATACGGCCACGTACTTCACGCCGTTCTGGATGGCGTTCATTGGCCTGGGCCTGAACGAAGGCGCGTACCTCGCAGAGATCATGCGTGCGGGTCTGCTGAGCGTCTCGAAGGGCCAGTGGGAGGCTGCAACCGCACTCGGTATGCCTCGGACGACGATCTTCCGCCGCATCATCCTCCCTCAGGCAATGCGTGTGATCGTGCCTCCGATCGGCAACGAGACAATTTCGATGCTCAAGACGACGTCTCTCGTGTCGGCGATCCCCTTTACCCTCGAGCTGACCTTCATCGCACGTCAGCGTGGTCAGTCGACGTTCGCGCCGGTTCCGCTGCTCATCGCCGCCGCGATCTGGTACCTCGTCATCACGAGTCTCCTCATGTGGATTCAGTCCTTCATCGAGAAGTACTACGGCAAGGGCTTCGAGCGCCGCGACAACGCTGGCGCCCACTCCCCCGCCACGTCATCTTCTTCCGATGACGATGACGACGCCAAGGCCACCAAACTCAAGTTTTTGGATGTGACACCATGACGACCACGACGCCCATGGTCTCCGTTCGCGGAGTCCACAAGTTCTTTGGCGACCTGCACGTCCTGCGGGGCATCGACCTGGATATCGCTTCCGGCGAGGTCTGCGTCATCCTTGGCCCGTCGGGCTCTGGCAAGTCGACGCTCCTGCGCTGCCTGAACATGCTTGAGGACATCAGCGCCGGCCGCGTGTACGTCGACGGTGAGCTGCTCGGCTACCGCGAGGACGAGGATGGCGTGCTGCACGAGCGCCACGATAAGGAGATCGCTGCTCAGCGTTCTCGTATCGGCATGGTGTTCCAGCGCTTCAATCTCTTCCCGCACAAGACCGCGCTGGAGAACGTCATGGAGGCACCCGTTCAGGTGCTGAAGCGCCCGAAAGCGCAGGCGCGAGCGCAGGCCCTCGAGCTCCTCGATCGCGTTGGCTTGGCCGATCGCGCGGACCACTACCCCGCCGAACTCTCGGGCGGCCAGCAGCAGCGAGTTGCCATCGCCCGTGCGCTCGCCATGGATCCCGAGATCATGCTCTTTGATGAGCCGACCTCCGCGCTCGATCCTGAGCTCGTCGGTGAGGTGCTCCAGGTTATGCAGGACCTGGCCGCGTCGGGTATGACGATGGCTGTTGTCACCCACGAGATCGGGTTCGCCCACGAGGTCGCCGACCAGGTCGTCTTCATGGACGGTGGTGTGATTGTCGAGGCCGGAGCTCCCTCCGAGGTCATCGATAACCCGCAGTCGGAGCGTACCAAGGAGTTCTTCTCCAAGGTGCTCTAAGGCTAAGGACGAGGCCGGGGCTGGGTGTTCCCAGTCCCGGCCTTCGCTCTATCCTCGCCATGGTGTCGGCCGTGGCGACGCATCCTCAGGTGAGGGTCACGAGGTCCAGGTAGCTGTCGTCCCACAGATCCTCGTCAGCGTCGGGCAGCAGCAGGACGCGCTCGGGATTCAGCGCGGTCACGGCTCCGGGGTCGTGGGTGACGAGAATGACCGCACCCTCGTAGTCCCTCAGAGCGGAGAGGATTTCCTCGCGCGAGGCAGGATCGAGGTTGTTGGTGGGTTCGTCGAGGAGGAGGACGTTCGCGCCGGAGGACACGAGCGTCGCGAGTGCGAGACGTGTCTTCTCACCGCCGGAGAGAACGGACACGGGCTTCTCGACGTCGTCTCCCTGGAACAGGAACTGACCCAGGATGTTGCGCACGTGAGTATCGTCGAGGGTCGGTGCTGCCTCGGCCATGTTCTCGCGGATCGTTCGCGCCTCGTCGAGAGTCTCGTGCTCCTGGGCGTAGTAGCCGAGTTTGAGGCCGTGGCCGGGAACGACGCGCCCCGAGTCGGGTTCCTCGATGCCTGACAACAGCCGCAGCAGCGTGGTCTTACCGGCACCGTTCAACCCAAGCACGACGACCTTGGAACCGCGATCAATGGCCAGGTCAACACCGGTGAACACTTCGAGTGAGCTGTAGGACTTGGACAGGCCTTCGGCGGTGAGCGGCACGCGGCCCGATGGAGCAGGATCCGGGAAACGCAGGCGCGCGACCTTCTCCTGGACGATCTCCGCTCCGGCTTGGGCGAACAGCTCCTCGGCGCGGCGCAGCATCTGCTGAGCGGCGATGGCCTTCGTGGCCTTGGCGCGCATCTTCTCGCCCTGGGCCTTGAGGTGTTCGGCCTTCTTCAACGCGTTAGCACGTTCCTTGCGGCGACGACGTTCGTCTTCTTCGCGCTGCTTGAGGTACGCGGCCCACCCGAGGTGGTAGATATCGATCTGCGCACGATTCGGGTCCAGGTAGAAGACCTGGTTGACGGTGTCTCCCAGTAGCTTCACGTCGTGGGAGATGATCATGACGCCGCCGGGGAACGTCTTAATCCAGTCGCGCAGCCAGACGATCGAGTCATGATCGAGGTGGTTCGTGGGCTCGTCCAACAGGAGAACATCGGCGTCGGAGAAGAGCACACGCGCCAGCTCGACGCGGCGACGCTGGCCACCCGACAGCGTGTCGAGGGTCTGATCAAGGACCCGCTCCTCGAGGCCAAGAGAGTGCGCGATCTGGGCAGCCTCTGCGTTGGCTGCCCAGCCGCCCGAGTTCGTAAACTGCTGGTCCAGCTTGACGTAGCGCTCCATCGCGCGCTGCTGACGGGCACCCTCGGTCGTGGACATCTCGTGTTCGGCCTTGCGAATACGCGCGATAATCGAGTCGATACCGCGCACGGAGATGATGCGGTCACGGGCCTTCATCGACGGATCGCCCACGTGCGTGTCCTGCGCCAGGTAACCAACCGTGCCGTTCGACGAGATCGTGCCCGTGAATTCGGCGGCACCGCCACGGTCGCCTTCGCCTGCAAGAAGCCGCATCGTCGTCGTCTTACCCGCGCCGTTGCGGCCCACGAGGCCGATGCACATGCCCTTATCGATCCGGAAGCTCGCATGGTTGACGAGCTCGCGGGCACCGATTCGCAAAGAGAAGTCCTGGACGTTAATCACCCTCCAAGAGTAGAGGGAGGGGTGCGTGTGGGCGAATCAACCCGAGCCAAAGCCGGCCCTGTTGCGCATGATCACGCAAGATGCGGGCACAATGGGTGTCGGAATTAACCGTTATCTACGCACCTAAGCGAGGTCCACTCCCATGTCTGAAAGCCCGGTCCCGTCTGGATCGGCGCGCCCCACGCGCGCCCTCGACATCGTCTCCGTCGCCTTCGTGGCACTGCTGCTCATCTCGAATATCGCCGCAACCAAGGCGTTCATGCTCGGCACGTCCACGCATTACCTCATTTTCGACGGGGGCGCGATCCTCTTCCCGCTCACCTACATCATCGGCGATGTGCTGTCGGAAGTTTACGGATTCGCTCGGGCTAAGCGCGTCATCATCATGGGATTCGTGGCTTCCCTGTTGGCCTCCCTGACATTCTTCGTCGTGCAGTATCTGCCTCCGGCCCCCGATTACCAAAACCAGGACGCTTTTGCCGCAGTCCTCGGCGTCGTATGGCGTGCGGTCTTGGCTTCGCTCGTTGGTTACCTCGCTGGCCAGCTGCTGAACTCCTACGTGCTCGTGTGGATCCGTCGACGCTGGGGTTCCAAGCACCTGTGGGCCCGCCTGATCGGCTCGACGATCGTCGGCGAGGCCGCAGACACCATCCTGTTTTGCACGATTCTCTTCTACGGTGAGATGTCGCTGGGCAACTTCATCAACTACACCGTCACCGGGTACTTCTACAAGGTGCTGCTCGAGGTTGTTCTCCTGCCCCTCACCTACCCGGTCATCGCGGCGATCCGCCGCACCGAGGGACTGAAAAAGGACGAGGTCTTCGACTGATGAACGAGAACTGGCTCGCCGCCCCCGATCCCAAGCAGCTCACGCCCTTCGAGGCCCCGGCCTCGTCGGGCGTGCTCCCGTGGCTGTCCGACACCCCCGCTTCCTCCGGTGAGGACAAGGGCAACGAGGACAAGGCCGCGGAGCAGGCGACCCCCGCGATCCCGATGAAGGCCGTGTCGGCGCCCGATTCCGTTGAGTCCTCTCCTGCCGAGGCCGAGGAGAGCGCGACCGGGTCCGTTCCCACTCAGGGAGTGACGGGTTCGAGGATGGCGCGCTCTTCCTCGAAGAAGACCCGTCGGTCGGTCCCCAGCTGGGATGAGATTCTCTTCGGCTCGAAGTCCTAAACCATGCACACGTCAAGCGGCCGCTCACTGATATGAGCGGCCGCTTCGCGTATGTCCCGAAGTCTTCTTAAGACAGGACGATGACGGGGATGCGCATTTCCGTCGGGGTGAGCGAGCCGTGGACGCCCGGCATCGCGATCGCCGAGGCGCTCTGGGTCCGCGAATCTACGATGCCGCCGTTGCCGCGGGCGAGAACCAGCAGGTCACCGATGATCGAGGCGCCGTCTCCGGGGCCGATGAGCGCGCTCATCTGGTCTCGCGAGAGGATCCAGGCGCTCTCGCCCAGGGTCTCGCGCCAGCGCGCCTCAACGTCTGCAGCGTGGCCCTCCTGCGCGTGCACGTGCACGGCTCGCGTCTCGCCGGCGACGATACGCACGCCCTCGCGCAGAGCGGGCGTCGCGGCAACGTCCACGAGGGCGG
>CALBAF010000287.1 GCA_937926415.1 uncultured Actinomyces sp. | reverse complement strand
CGCCATCATCGAGGAAATCCGCGCCTATGCGTCGGCTCCCGTCGCCGGCGGAGAGGCCCCGCGCCTGAAGGGTGGTCAGGTCCTCGTTGCGCACGTCGAACACGCCGGCGACGCCCCCACGGTCGCCGCCCTCGAAACGCACGGCGTCACCACGAAGGACCCCGCTGCCCACGCGCGCAAGGCCTCCAAGAAGCACTGAGGCGGCCCGGCACAAGCCGAACCGCCTCCACTCGATCCGCGGGTCAGTTCGCGGAATCGCGCAAGGTCTTGGTCAGATACTTGTCGTTCGTCGTGCTCGCGGCGCACGTCCAGGTGCGCGTCCCATCGTTCCAGTTGTCTCCTGCGGGAACGATGCTCGTGACGGAGACGCCAGCCTCGTACGCGGGCGTGCCGACGTACGACTCCAAGAGCGCTTGGCACTGTTCATGCGTGGCGTCGCCCAGTTCTTCCTGAGAGGCGGCCATCGTGGGTGTGACGGTCTCGACGAGGAGCACCTCGCCGTCGTGAGGCACCGAGCAGTCGACAGGAAGGACCATACTCGACTCTTCCTCATTCGGGATCAGATAACACTGGCCTTCGGAAAGCGTGGAAAGGTAGACGGCCTCGGGGGTGGCGGACGCCTCAGGCTTTGGAGAGCTATCGCGTGCTCCGGACTCGTGAGAGGTGTTGGGCGAGATGCAGCCGGACAGGGCGAGTCCGAGGGCGGCGGCGGAAACCGCCAGAATCAGGGGGCGGCGCATTGAGTGGGACATGATTCTCCTTGATGGGGCGTGGTCGATGAGGCGTGATGGTCGAGGAGGACTCGCGATACGCACGATAATGATCAAGATACCGGATGGTAGAAGTATCGGGTGGTGTGTGGCCAGAGGCCACGCACCACCCGATGACGTTCGGAGACTCGATGGACCCTACAGGCCCGACTCCTTCACCGACGAGGTGAGCTTCGAATGATCCAACGGACGCGCCAGGCACACGATCGAACGATCGTTTTGCGCCCACGAATCCTTCGTCGGGATCATCCACGTCGCGTCGAGAGACGAGGTCAGGTAATCCGACCCCACGTACGCCTCGAACGCGGAAATGCACTCGGTTTCGGCCTGCCGGTTGAGCGCCTCGGCGCCCGGGAAGTCCCCGTCCGGCGCGGACGCCAGGGCGAAGACCTCGGCGTCGTGCTCGCGCGTGCAGCTGGTCTTGTCGATCGTCGTCGCCGTGGTCGCGCTCTTATCCTCCGGGAAGAGGATGCACTGCCCGACCTTCATGTGCATGACGGACGAATCCGAGCATGCCGCGAGCGGGGCAGCGAGAAGAACGGCGACCGCAGCCGTCGCGACGAGGCGACCACGCATCAGTGAACTCCCAGCGGCAGAGCCACGAGCAGGTAGACGATGCCCGACACCAGAGCGGCGGCCGGCAGGGTCAGGAACCACGCGATGACGATGTTGCCCGCGACGCCCCAGCGAACCGCCGAGAAACGCTTCGTGCAACCCACACCCATGATCGCCGTCGACACGACCTGCGTCGTCGAGATGGGGGCGTGAATGACGTAGGAGCACAGGTACAGGATCGAGGAGGACACCGCCTCGGCCGTGAAGCCGCGAGCCGGATCCAGGTCGATGATCTTACGGCCGATCGTGCGCATAATGCGACCGCCGCCGGCCATCGTGCCCAGCGAAATTGCCAGAGCGCCCGACACCTTCACCCACAGCGGCACGTTCATCTCGCCCGTGATGGGATCGAGGATGTTGTGGTGCTCGCCGTAGCCGCCGGCCAGCAGCGCCATGACGATGATGCCCATCGTCTTCTGCGCGTCCTGGATGCCGTGGCCCAGGGCCATGGCCGCCGAGGAGAAGCGCTGCCCGGCGCGGAAGCGGCGCATCGTGCGGTGATACTGCGCCTTGCGCAGCGCCCACAGCACGATCTTCATGGCGATGTAGCCGACGACGAAGCCGATGATGGGGGAGGCGAACATCGGGATCACGACGTGGCTCATGATGCCCCACCAGTGCACGACCGTGCCGCTCATGAGGCCTGCGCCCACCATGCCGCCGATGAGGGCGTGCGAGGAGGACGAGGGGAGTCCGAACCACCAGGTGATCAGGTTCCAGATGCAGGCACCCAGCAGGGCGGCCAGGATGATGACCAGGCCCTTTTGCTGCATCTCCGGCAGGGGAGACTCGGCGTAGTCGCTGATCGAAATGATGCCCTTACCGACCGTCTTGGCGACGGCCGTGCCCATCATGGCGCCGATGACGTTCATCGTCGCGGCCATGAGGAGCGCCGCGCGAGGAGTCCACGCGCGCGTCGACACGGAGGTCGCGATCGCGTTCGCTGCGTCGTGGAAGCCGTTCGTGTAGCTGAAGAACAGCGCGACGGCGATGACGACGCAGACGAGGATCAGATTCAGATCCACGGCTCAGGATTCCTTCAGTGCGAGGGACTCGATGACGTTAGCCAGCTCCTCGAACGCGTCGGCGCAGGACTCGAGGCCCTGGACGATGTCCTTGAGCTTAATGATCGTGACCGGGTCGAGGCCCGAGTCGAACAGGGCCGTCAGGGTGCGGCGGTAGGCCAGGTCGCCCTCGTTCTCGAGGCGGTTGACCTCGATCCAGTAGTCGCGCATGTCCACGGGCGACTTGAGCTTGGGCATGTTCTCGGCGGTCAGCGCCGCGCAGTGCTCGATGACCGCGATCTGCTCGTTGAGCAGCGAGACGAGGGAAGTGGGGATGTCGGCGATGCCGTAGACGACCAGGAGATCGCCGGCTTCGTCGATGAAGTCGAGGCAGTCGTCCAGGTGCGACGCCAGCGACTGCAGGTCCTCGCGGTCGAAAGGCGTGATGAACGAGGAGTTGATGCGCTGAACGATGTCGTGGTTCAGCTCGTCACCGCGGTGCTCGACCTCGTGGAGCTGATCGCGCAGGGCAATGCGCTCTTCGGGGGAGGCGGCGTAGATGTGAGAGAGGAACTCGACGGCCTGCACGAGCTGGCGGGCCTGAGAGGTCAGATCTTCAAAAAAGTCAGGGCCTTGGGTCTTAGAACGGAGTCCCATGGTGTATTCGGTCCTTCCAATGGTGAATGGCACTGTTGTGCTACCTGTAATCGTCCGTCATGGGGTGGTGAGACTTCAAGTTCAGATATGGATTTGTAACCCCATATCCGGTGTTCTATCTCACGGCGAAGGGTGAAAGAACGACTTCCGTCGCATTCACGAGGTCGGGGCAGGGTGGGGCGCCGAGAGTAGGCCTTGTAGATGGGTTAAAGGTCCCTATCGGTCGGGCGGTGTGTGACGTGTTCGACTACGATTAAGGTGTGACCGGGACCAAGCTCCCGCAAGCGCGGGTGAGAGGTCCGGCATGATTGATTCTGTCAATCGGGGACGCAACTGCGGCCTCGACAATCCGAAATGCCTCAGGAGGCAAAATGTCCGTGACCGAACAGGACGTGCGTGCAGCCGCTCCGGCGAACGCTCCCGAAGATGTCATCAAGTGGGTTGCTGAAATCGCTGAGCTGACCACGCCTGACGCCATCGAGTTCTCCGACGGCTCCCAGGAAGAGTGGGACCGCCTGACCTCTCAGATGGTCGAGAGCGGCATGTTCACCAAGCTCAACGAGGAGAAGCGCCCCAACTCCTTCCTGGCTCGCTCCAAGCCGTCCGACGTTGCGCGTGTTGAGTCCCGTACCTTCAT
Source organism: uncultured Actinomyces sp. (assembly GCA_937926415.1). Classification (GTDB taxonomy): domain Bacteria; phylum Actinomycetota; class Actinomycetes; order Actinomycetales; family Actinomycetaceae; genus Pauljensenia. Next base: position 8,453 of record CALBAF010000287.1, on the reverse strand, counting down.
CTGCTGTGAGAAGGAAGAGGACGCCGGCCCGACGAACCACTGGGCCGACCCCAAGGAAATGAAGGCCACCCTGCGTGAGAAGTTCACGGGTTCCATGAAGGGCCGCACCATGTACGTGGTGCCCTTCTCCATGGGTCCCCTGGGCGGCCCCATCTCCCAGCTCGGTATTGAGATCACCGACTCCCCCTACGTTGTCGTCAACATGCGCATCATGACCCGCATGGGTGCTGCTGCCATGGACCTCATCAACGAGGGTCGCGTGTGGGTTCCCGCCGTTCACTCGGTCGGCGCTCCCCTCGAGCCTGGTCAGGAAGACGACAACTGGCCCTGCAACGACGAGAAGTACATCACCCACTTCCCCGAGACCAACGAGATCTGGTCCTTCGGTTCGGGCTACGGCGGCAACGCCCTGCTCGGCAAGAAGTGCTTCGCCCTGCGTATCGCCTCGACCATGGCAAAGCGTGACGGCTGGATGGCCGAGCACATGCTCGTCCTGCGCCTGACCCGCGAGTCCACCGGCCAGCAGTTCCACGTCACCGCCGCCTTCCCGAGCGCCTGTGGCAAGACCAACCTCGCTATGCTCCAGCCCACGATCCCCGGCTACAAGGTCGAGACCGTCGGTGACGACATCGCGTGGATGCGTCCCGGTGAGGATGGCCGCCTGCGCGCCATCAACCCCGAGGCTGGCTTCTTCGGCGTTGCCCCCGGCACCTCCTACAAGACCAACCCCATGGCCATGGAGACCGCCAAGGCCAACTCCATCTTCACGAACGTCGCCCTGACCGACGACGGCGACGTGTGGTGGGAAGGCATCGACGGCGACGTTCCGGCGCACCTGATCGACTGGCACGGCAACGACTGGACCCCCGAGTCCGGCGAGAAGGCTGCTCACCCGAACAGCCGCTTCACCGTCCCCGCCGCGCAGTGCCCCATCATCTGCCCCGACTGGGAAGCCCCCGAGGGTGTCGCCGTTGACGCCATCCTCTTCGGTGGCCGCCGCGCAACCAACGTCCCGCTGGTTGCCGAGCAGTACGAGCCCGCCCACGGCGTGTTCATCGGCGCCTCCGTGGCCTCCGAGGTCACCGCTGCTGCGACCGACGTCAAGGCAGGCTCGCTGCGCCACGACCCCTTCGCCATGCTGCCCTTCTGCGGCTACAACATGGCCGACTACTGGGGTCACTGGCTGGAGATGCAGGACAAGCTGGGCGAGAAGTTCCCGCACGTCTACCAGGTCAACTGGTTCCGTAAGGACGAAGAGGGCAACTTCATGTGGCCCGGCTACGGCGACAACGCCCGCGTCCTGGACTGGATCGTTCGCCGCGCCGCCGGCGAGGTCGAGGCCATCGACGGCGTGACCGGCCGCTACCCCAAGTTCGAGGACTTCAACCTCGACGGCCTGGACATCGACGAGGCCATCTGGGCGAAGCTCTTCGCGATCGACCCCGACGCTTGGGCCGCCGAGATGGACGACACCGAGGAGTACTTCTCGCAGTTCGGCGACAAGGTTCCCGCCGCCATCACCGAGCAGCTGGCCAAGTTCCGCGCGCGCATCGCCGCCGCGAAGCAGGCCTGATCAACGCGGACCTGAGGGCGAGCCCCGGAGGAAACTCCGGGGCTCGCCCCTTTTTCCTGCCCGGGATGACGGCCCCCACCCCGAGGAAAGATCCCGAGCGGTGCCCGGCCCCAGCCTCGTCGGTGACGATGCGAAAACTGACCGGGTTGTGTCAACGAGGAGTCGGAGGGGCTACACTGGAACAGCATCCGACCGCGCACGCAAGGAGAGCCCGTGCCCAACTACTTGACGAACGACGAGCTGGCCCACGCGAAGAGCCTGCTCGATCGCATGACCACTATCTACCAGCACACCGTCGTGGGGCAGGAAGGTCTGCGCCGTGCGCTCACCGCCTCGCTCCTCGCCGGCGGTCACGTCCTGGTCGAATCCGTGCCCGGCCTGGCGAAGACAACGGCCGCGCAGACCCTCGCGTCGGCCGTCTCCGGCACGTTCCACCGTATCCAGTGCACGCCCGACCTGATGCCCAACGACATCGTTGGCTCCCAGATCTGGAACCAGGAGCGCGGCGAGATGGTCACCCAGCTGGGTCCCGTTCACGCCAACATGGTCCTCCTCGACGAGATCAACCGTTCCTCGGCGAAGACTCAGTCCGCCATGCTCGAGGCCATGCAGGAACGCCAGACCACGATCGGCGGCGTCAACCACAAGCTGCCCAGCCCCTTCATGGTCATGGCCACCCAGAACCCCATCGAAGAAGAGGGCACCTACGTGCTGCCCGAGGCGCAGATGGACCGTTTCCTCCTCAAGGAGGTCATCACCTACCCGGCGCCCGTCGAAGAGCTCGAGGTTCTGACCCGCATCGACTCCGGCCAGATGACCTCTCAGGCACCGGTCAAACCCATCACCCTCGACGAGGTGCGCATCCTGCAGGAAGCTCGCCGCCGCGTGTTCGTGCACGAGACCCTCAAGGCCTACATCGTCGACATCGTCAACACCACCCGAGGCGCCGGCCCGAACCCGCTGCCCGGCTGGCACAAGCACGTGCGCGTGGGTGCCTCCCCCCGTGGTGGCATTGCACTCATGCAGATCGCGCAGGCGATCGCCCTCATGGCGGGACGCAACCACGTCATGCCCGACGACATCAAGGAAATGCGCTACGGCATCTTGCGTCACCGCATCATCCGCACCTTCGATGCGCTGGCGGACAACGTCTCCATCGAGGGACTCATCGACGCCGTGTTCAACGCGGTGCCGGTGCCGTAACGACTTTCCCTCCCGCCGCCGACTTCTCCGAGGAACGCAATGCCTGTACGCTCGCGCGAAATCCACGCGCTCTCCACGCGCATCCAGCTGCCCGTCATGCGCAAGCTGCTGTCCATCATGGATGGACAGCACTCCGCGCTGCGGCAGGGACGCGGCTGGGAGTTCATGGACCTGGCTCCCTATCAGCCGGGCGACGACGTGCGCGAAATCGACTGGGCGGCGACGGCACGTACCGGCTCTCCGGTCATCAAGAGGCACGAGGCCACGGCGAACCTGCAGGTCATGCTCGTCGTCGACACGGGCCGCGAAATGGGTGCTCTCGCCCCGTCGGGTGAGACCAAGGAAGAGGTCGCCCTCACCGCATGCGAGGCGATCGCATGGCTGAGCGTGGCGCGCGGAGACCAGATCGGCCTCGTCGCCGGCGACGCCGAGCGCGTGCGCTTCATGCCCGCCCGATCCGGAAACGCTCACGCTGAAACGATCATGCGCCGCATCGAAGAGGACATCACGCTGTCCTCTCCGCACTCGGACGTGCCCAAGCTCTTGGCCCGCGCCCGAACGGTGACCCGCCGCCGCAGCCTGATCGTCATTGTCACGGATGCGACCCAGCCGGAGCCGACGCGCCTGTCCGATGACCTCATCAAGTCCCTGTCTGTGCGCCACCAGGTCATCCTGGTGAGCGTCCAGGACATTGACCCGACCTCCCTCGAGGAGGGGACGCACGTGGTCGACGTCAACGAAGGGCCTCTCCCGGACTTCCTGCTGCGTGACTCGCAGCTGGCTGGGGAAGCCGCCAATCTCGTGGCGATGCGCCGGCATGCGGTCGCCCAACTGCTCGATAAGCGTGGGGTGATCCGCGTGGACGTGGGCTCCAGTCAGGAAGTTCCGCGCGCGCTCATGCGAGCCCTCGAAAGGGGAGCACATGTCCGGTGATCTCAGCAGTAGCCTGAATAATCCCGACCTCTACCCGAACTGGATGTGGATTCTGGGCACGGTGCTCGTTGTCGCCGTCCTGGCTTGGATTGTCTACAGCGTGTGGCGCTGGTGGAACTCGCGCATCGGCGAGGTCATGGAACTTCAGACGATCACGGATACCCGCCGCAAGAAGTACCTGACGTACATCGATCAGATCGCCGACCGCTACGCCGACGGTGACCTGGATGCGCGCGGCGTTCACCTGGCGCTTGCGGGCCTCATGCGGGCCCTGGGAACCGAGCGTACGGGCCGTGACCTCGAGGTCGCGACCGTGTCGGAGGTGCGCGAGCTCGTCCCCGTCTGGCCTGGCCTGGCCAACGTCTTGCAGGCCTGTGAAATCCCCAGCTTCTCGGGTGACAACATTCCGCAGGGGCAGCCTTCTCACGAGGCCGTCACCAACGTTTTGACCATGGCCGTGGAGGCGGTGAACGTATGAGGTTCTGGTGGTTGATCCCCGTCGTCCTGGCGGTCGTCGCGGGCGCGACGCTCGTCGGCTGGCTGCTCGCGCGTCGCGCAGGCGTGCGATCGGGCAAGAAGGGTTGGGTTGCCAATACCGGCTACCTGCGAGGCCTGCCGAAGTATCAGGCGCTCGTGCGTCGCACGCGCGCCTCGCTGGCGATGGCCTGCGTTTGCTTCCTGATCGCGGTCATCGCGACCTCCGTGTCGGCGGGCCCGTCGACCGCTACGTCAAGCATGACAAGTCCGCGAGCCGCGACATCGTCCTGTGCCTGGACTCGTCCGGGTCGATGCTGCCCTACGACTCGAAGATCGGCGATGCCTTCCGAGAAATCATCTCCCACTTCGAGGGCGAGAGAATCTCGCTGCAGCTGTGGGACGCCTACTCGATGACGATGTTCCCGCTCACCGATGACTACGACATGGCCACCGACGTTCTCCAGGACATGTCGGAGACGATCGACACCGGCCTCACGCGCATTGGCGGGAGGTTGTCCGTCACGCAGGAACTCATCGACTACTTGATGCCCGTCTTGGACGAGAACCTGGAGGTCTCCTCAATCGTCGGCGATGGTCTGGCCTCGTGCATCATGGGCTTCGATCACAACGATAAGCAGCGCTCCCGTACCGTTTTGCTGGCCACCGACAACGAGGTGTACGGCGACGGCGTCTACAACCTAAGCGAGGCGATCGAGTTCGCCAAGCGCCAGGGAGTGACGGTCACCGCCCTGTACCCGGGATCGGGGTTTGTCCTCGGACACGAGGCCGAGCAGCTGCGTGACGAGGTCCGTAAGACCGGCGGCGACTTCTATGATGCCTCCTCCCCGTCGGCCGTGGACAGCGTGGTGAAGCAGATCGAGGCGGAACAGAAGGAAGACCTCGACTCCGCAGGAAAGATGTTGGAGACGGACCGCCCCGTGACCGCCATGGGGTGGACACTCTTCGGCGTCGTATCCCTGCTCGGCCTGTTGGCGTTCGGGAGGCTCTGACATGATTTTTCGCCCCGTCGTGCACCTGGTCCTCCTGGGCATCATCGCCGCAATCTGCGCAGTGTTCGTGTTCCTGTCGGCCAAGCGCGCCACCCGTCGTCACATCATGGACGTCCTGAGGCGCTTCCTCATCGTCGTGACAGTCATCATTATGGGCGCCGGCCCATCGATTCCCGGCGAGGCCCAAGAAGTGACGTCGACCCTCGAGGTCTACTTCGTCATCGACCGCACCGGATCCATGGCAGCCGAGGACTGGGACGGCAGCAAGCCCCGCATCGAAGGCGTGCGCAACGACGTGTCGATCATGATGAACATCCTGACCGGCTCGCGCTTCTCCATCATGTCCTGGGACTCGAAGGTCCATACGGACATGCCGCTGACCTCCGATACCTCCGCGGTCGTCTCGTACATGGATTCCTTCGACCGTGAGCTCTCCAGTTCTTCCCAGGGTTCCTCGGTGAACCGACCCGCCCAAGAACTGGCCAAGCTGCTGAAGAAGAACAAGGAACGCCATCCCCAGAACGTGCGCGCCCTCTTCGTCTTCTCCGACGGCGAGACCTCCAACCAGGACCACTGGTCCGCCGCACCCTCCGGCAACGCCAATGACTGGGATGCCGTCAGGGAGTACATCGACGGCGGCCTCATCCTCGGCTACGGCACCGCGGAAGGCGGCCCCATGAAGGTGCTGCGCCTGGGCGATAGCGGCTCCCAGAGCGGCGGTGAACCCGAGTACATCCACGACTCCTCGCAGCCCGGCAACCCGATCGCCATCTCGAAGATCGACGAGTCCGCACTCGCGGATGTCGCTTCGCGCGTCGGCGTCGACTACGTGCACTCGCCCGACAAGTCCGCAATCGAATCCCACGCGCGTTCCGTGCTCGACAAGGCGTCGACGCTTGCCGAGACGCGCAACCTGAAAGACACGTATCGCTACATCATCTGGCCTTTCGCGCTCCTTCTCGGGGGTCTCCTCGCGTGGGAGGGCGCCACGCTGGCGCTGCGCGCCCAACAGTTGAGGAATTCCCATGCCATCTGAGAACTCGCAGCCCGAAGCAGACCTCCTCCCCTTTGGTGCGCCCCAGGTAGACTCCGTCGATCCGTCCGTTCGAGCGAAGCTCACCCAGGCCTCGTCGGGCAAACAGAAGATCCAGCGCAACCCGCGTGCGTTGCGCCCTCTGTGGTACTCCATCCCGGTCCTCGTCATTGCGCTGACCGTCGCCGGGTACCTGATCGGCCTGTCGCTGTGGTCCCGTTCGTCCCTCGGCCACTGGAAGGCGCAGGAATACGCCGTCGCGCAGGCGGGCTACGAAGGCCAGATGGCGTGGACGCAGATCGGCATCGAGCGCTGGGTCGCGCACTATAACCGCGGCACGACCCTCGTGCGCCAGGGCCAGACCGAGGAGGGCGTGACGGAGCTGCGCACCGCCTTCGACCTCGTCCCCAAGGCCACCGAGGTCAAGCCCGGCCGACTCGAGCCCTTCTCCTACGAATGCCACGTTCGCGTCAATCTCGCGATCGGTATTGAGATTCAGGGCGACGCGCACATTGCCGCCGGCGCCTACGCAGATGCCGTGACTAGCTACCAGGAAGCCGAAGATACCGTCGCCCCCTGCCAGACCGCGTCCAGCTCCAACCAGCCCCAAAACGGCGACCAGAACCAGTCCGGCGACCAGAACCAGTCGGGCAACAAGGGCCAGTCCGGCAACCAGAGCCAGTCCGGCGACCAGGGGCAGTCGGGTGACCAGAAGCAGTCTGGCGACCAGGGGCAGTCCGGCGACGAGAAGAAGTCCGGCAACAAGTCCGATAACCCCGCCGACGAGAACAAGGAACGCGTCGAGGACAAGAAGCAGAAGGCTCAGGAGCAGTCCGAGCAACAGGGTGACCAGAAGGACCAGCAGAAGGACCAGCAGAAGGATCAGCAGAAGGATCAGCAGAAGGACCAGGGGTCGCAGAACCCGAGTCCCAGCCCGACTCCCACGAAAAACCCCTATGAGGGGGAGGGTCCGCAGGATAAGCAGCGCCGCGAGGAGCTGCAGAATAAGAACGATCAACGCAACAAGGACCAGCGCAGCCTGAAGGATGACCGTCGCAGCGGCAATCCGAATGGCGCATGGTGAGGGTTGCAAGTTCGTCTCAACTTTGCTGTGACGTGCACCCATAAAACCCCGCGGCGGCCCGGGAGGGCCCCAAACACAGATAGGCTTGAATTGTGAAGGTCCTTCTCGTTGGTAACGGAGGTCGCGAACACGCGATCGCCCGTGCGCTTGTGCGAACGTCCACCCCCGAGCATCCGGTCGAGCTCGTCGTCCAGGCGGGCAACCCCGCGCTGGAACAGCTGGGTCGCTCCCTGACGATGGATCCGCTGGATCCGAAGGACGTCGTGCGTCGCGCCACGTCCGAAAACGTTGATCTCGTGGTTGTTGGCCCCGAGGCCCCGCTCGTCGCGGGCGTCGCCGATGCGGTCCTCGACTATGGGATCCCGGTTTTCGGCCCGACGAAGGACGCGGCGCGTCTCGAGGCCTCGAAGTCTTTCGCGAAGCAGGTCATGGCCGATGCCGGCGTGGCCACCGCTCGCGCCTTCACGTGCACCACGATGGACGAGGTCGAGGCAGCCTTCGACGACCTGGGTGCCCCCTACGTCGTCAAGGATGACGCTCTCGCCGCCGGCAAGGGCGTCGTCGTGACCACCGACCGTGCCCAGGCCTCGGACCACGCGCGCGCCTGCCTGTCGCGCGACGGGGGAGCGGTCGTCATCGAGGACTACCTCGACGGCCCCGAGGTTTCCCTGTTCTGCATCGCCGACGGCGCCACCGTCGTGCCGCTGCAGCCTGCGCAGGACTTTAAGCGCGTGGGCGATGGTAACGAGGGTCCGAACACGGGCGGCATGGGTGCCTACAGCCCCCTCCCGTGGCTCCCCGAAGAGGCCACGCAGCGCATCGTCGACGAGGTGGCCCAGCCCGTCATCACCGAGATGGCGCGTCGGGGCACCCCGTTCCGCGGCCTCCTGTACTGCGGCCTCGCGATGACCTCGAAGGGCATCCGAGTCGTCGAATTCAACGTGCGTTTTGGTGACCCGGAGACCCAGGCGGTCCTCGAGCGCCTCGACTCCCCGCTGGCCCCCGTCCTGTACGCGGCCGCGACCGGCACTCTGGCGAAGGTCCCCGCACCCGTGTGGAGCACCGACGCCGCCGTCACGGTCGTCATGGCCTCGGGCGGCTACCCGGGCCCCACGGATACTGGACATGAGATCACCGGTA
>CALBAF010000286.1 GCA_937926415.1 uncultured Actinomyces sp. | reverse complement strand
CCGTATCGGTCGACGAGGCCTCGGGGCTGCTGGCGACGCTCCTGGAGCGCCTGGGCGTGACGGTCGTCGACGAGGACGCTGCTCTCTCCCTGAGCATTTCCACGGACGGGCGTGCCCTGACTGCTTCGGTGCCCGAGGAGCGGGTCCGCGCGGCACTGACCGACGCACTCACGACGTCCCCGGCTGTCCCTACGGGCCCGGGTCTGTACTGCGTGGACCCGGCCTTCGTGCTCGACGCGGACGGCCTGTGCGCCGGAGCTGCGCTGGCTGTCCTGGGAGCCTGAGGCCTCACGAGTTGTGCCCCGGGGACTCATCCCCGGGGCACTGTCATCTGCGCAGTCAGCTCACACGTCGAAGGGCGTGGAGATGACCATGCCACCCGTCTCGATCTGGCCGGCCATGTCGGACAGGCCCAGCTTGAGCTCGGAGGACAGCATCGGAGTGTAGGCGCCAAAGCCGGTAAGGATCACGCCGCCCGAGGCCAGGGATACCGGTACGACGGAGGCCTTCTCACCCGCGGAGGCATGGGCGATGAGGGTGTCCATCGCGGCCTTGTAATCCACGACGATGCCCGTCAGCACGGGAGCGCCGATGGCGGAGCGGACCTCGTCGGAGATCTGGATGTAGCTGAACGCGTCCGCGAAGGACTGAGTATCCACCTGCTGCGTCACTGTTGCGCCGGACTGGCCGGACATCGGAGCGGTCTCAGCCGACTGGGCCTCGTCGTGAGTCAGGCCCTTCAGGTCGCTCTTCGTCAGGCCCGACCACACGAGGCGCACGGTCGGGTTGGCGGCCTCGGTGACGGCGCGCGCGGCACCCTCGTTTGCCTCACCGGCAAAGGGAGCGATGATATCCGCGCCCTGAGCGATGAAGTCGGAGGTCGCAGCACGTACCTCGTCGACGCTGCCCGCGTACGTGCCCTCGCTGGTTACGGGGTTCCAGCCGAGCACGGTGATCGACGTGCCGTTGGCCAGGTTGTAGGCGTCCACGCCCTGGGAGAACGCGGACATCTGCGAGCTGGTGACGTTGTCGCGCTCTCCGCCGATGACGGCGAGCGTGCCCGTGGTCGTCATGCCCGCGGACGCGTAGCCGGCCAGGTAGGCGGCCTGCGAGGCATCCACGTCGACGACCGAGCCGTTCTTCAGGGAGGTAGCGGCGCCCTTGGAGTCGACGAAGGAGGCACCCACGAGGGCGAAGCGCACCTTCGGGTTGGAGCGCGCAGCCTCGGAGATCGAGGCCGCCATAGTCGAGTCGGCACCCACGATCAGCGTGCAGCCGGAGGTCACAAGCGAGGCCGGGGCCTCCTGTCCGCTGGCCGCCTCAAAAGCGACAGAAGCGTCATTCGCGGCGCCCGCGAGGGCGGTCGCGACGGGGTCCGTGGCGGC
>CALBAF010000285.1 GCA_937926415.1 uncultured Actinomyces sp. | reverse complement strand
ATGCCGGTTTCAAGGCTCCCTTGTTGGGGGTGAGCAGTGGTGTTGTTGGTTTCAATGTCGCCACGTTGTCGCGTCAACCGACCCTGTGCCGGTCTTGGATGCAGCGCGGCGCACTTCAGGTTGGCTGCGGTGGGGGTTTTGCAGCATTAGAAGCTTCGCCTCGGCGTGTCGCCGGCGTGTTGGGGTTCTAATGATGCAATTCCCCCTGGGGTGGTGCCGGGCAGATTCTAGAGCCGGGCTGTATGTTGTGCGCCCATCAATTTCGCATGCAATTCCCCTGCGACTCTTTCAGGATTTGAATTGGCATCGTTGGAATTGCAACGATTCTGGCTGTTGTTGAAATTTCGCGCAATCGAATTGCATGCGAAATTTCTGGTAGGTGTCTGCGCCTTCACTCATGGGTGCTGCAGCCAGGCACCGCAGCCGGGCACTGCAGCCGGCCCCGCCGCCCACGGGCACCGTGAGCGCATAACTCATGAATGTCAATGGACGCGCCCCCGGGGCGGGGCGTCCGCGAGACCCCGAAGTCACCCCGGGTGGTCTCGGGGATGAATCAGGGGAAACCTCCGTAGCGGTGACGCGCACCGCAGGCGCACCATGGATGCATGAACACGAACACGACAATCGCGCAGGCCCCCGTGGCCGACCAGGGGGCCCCGGCCTCGTCCATCGTCCGACTCCAGGGCGTCTCCAAGATCTACGGAAGCGGCGACGCGCAGGTGCGTGCCCTCGACGACGTGAGCGTCGGCTTCGGTGCCGGCGAATTCACCGCCATCATGGGCCCCTCCGGCTCCGGCAAGTCCACGATGATGCACATCCTCGCCGGCCTCGACGCCCCCACCTCGGGCCGCGTCTTCGTCGAAGACACCGACATCACCGCCCTGAAAGACACCGCGCTGACCAAGCTGCGCCGCGACCGCATCGGCTTCGTGTTCCAGTCCTTCAACCTGGTGCCCACCCTGGACGCCCGCGCCAACATCCTCCTGCCGATGCGCCTGGCCGGGGCCACCCCCGAAAAGGGATGGTTCGACCTCATCGTCAACTCCCTGGGCATCGCGGACCGACTGAGTCACCGCCCCTCCGAGATGTCAGGCGGCCAGCAGCAGCGCGTCGCCGTCGCCCGCGCCCTCATGAGCCGCCCCGCCGTCATCGTCGCGGACGAACCCACCGGCAACCTCGACTCGCACTCGACCACCGAGGTCATGGACCTGCTGCGCCGCGCCGTCGACGAACTTGGCCAGAGCGTCATCATGGTCACCCACGACACCTCCACCGCCGTCTACGCGGACCGCGTCCTCGTGTGCCGCGACGGATGCATCGTCTCCGACCTGCGCGACGTCACCGCCGACTCCCTCACCGCGGCGCTGCGCTGAACGCACGCCCACTCCCCAAGGCTCACCTCATGTCTGCAACACACTCACTCCTGCGCGCCAACCTGCGCTCCCACGGCCGCCGCTATATCTCCACCGGCCTGGCCGTCGCCATCTCCACGGCCTTCATCGTCATCACCCTCATCGTCATGACGGCGATGACCTCGGGCCTGACCTCCGGCGTCTACGACCAGTATCGCGGCGGTACGATCGTCGTCTCCCAGAACAAGGACGCGACCGAGGGCGCCATCGAAAGCGCCGAAAAAGCCCTGACAGCAACCAGCGGCGTCACCGCCATCAAGCACATGGCCCAGTGGCCCGCCGACGCCCAGACCGATGCGACGCGCGCCCGACTCTACGTCTCGCCGCTGGCGCCCAAGCCCTTCGCCGACCTCGACCTGAGCGCTGGAACTAAGCCAACCGCCGACGACCAGATCACCATCCCCGAGCACACGGCCTCGACCCTCTCGCTGAAGGTCGGCGACACCGTCCGCGTGCGCGCAGGATTCACCGAGGGCGACTACCGTACCCTCACCATCGTCGGCACCACACGCTCGCACACGATCAACATGGGCATCCCCGCCTCTTACGTGACCGACGGCGGCTTCTCCGCGCTCTTCGAGCACACCGTGTCCGGCCAGTTCATCGTCGCGACTTCCGGAGCGGATGCGGACAGCAACGCAAACCCTCCCAGCGCCACCCAGGACGAGTGGGTGGCGACAGCAAACTCCGCGCTCAGCGGCATTTCGGGCGTGACCGTGACCAGCGTGCACAAGGCAATCCAGGACGACCTCAACCAGGCGCGCCTGGGAGCGTCCGTGACGATGGGAATCATGCTGATCTTCCCGGCGATCGCGGCGCTCGTGGCCTCTATCGTCGTCTCCTCGACATTCCGAGTGGTGCTCACGCAGCGCACCCGCGAACTGGCGCTGCTGCGCACGCTGGGAGCGACCAGGCGACAGGTCCGCTCGCTCGTGACCCGCGAGGCCCTCGCGATCGGAGCGATCTCGTCCGCGATTGGCGTCGCACTCGG
>CALBAF010000284.1 GCA_937926415.1 uncultured Actinomyces sp. | reverse complement strand
GGCGGGCGCATGGTACGAGATCTCCCCGCGCTCGGCGGGCGCCTTCCAGCGCCCCGACGGCACGTGGGTCTCCGGTACGCTCGCGGGCGCCGCCGAGGATCTGCCCCGCATCGCGGGCATGGGCTTCGACGTCGTCTACCTGACCCCGATCCACCCAATCGGCACGACGCACCGCAAGGGCAAGAACAACTCTCTAGAGGCTGCTCCCGGAGACCCGGGTTCGCCCTACGGCATCGGTTCCCCCGAGGGTGGCCACGACGCCATCCATCCCGAGCTCGGCGACTTCGCCGACTTCGACCGCTTCGTCGAGCGCGCCCGAGGCCTCGGCCTGGAGGTTGCTCTCGACCTGGCCCTCCAGTGCTCCCCCGACCACCCGTGGGTCAAGGAACACCCGCAGTGGTTCACGACGCGCGCCGACGGCACCATCGCCTATGCGGAGAACCCGCCGAAGAAGTACCAGGACATCTACCCCCTGAACTTCGACAACGACCCGGAGGGCATCTACCGGGCCGTGCGCGACGTCATCGAGCTGTGGATCAACCACGGCGTGACGATCTTCCGCGTGGATAACCCACACACGAAGCCCATCCCCTTCTGGGAGCGCCTGCTCGCCGACATTAAGGCGCAGTACCCGGGCACGCTCTTCCTGGCCGAGGCCTTCACGCGCCCCGCCATGATGCGCACGCTCGGCGCGATCGGCTTCGACCAGTCCTACACGTACTTCGCGTGGAGGACCGCCAAGGACGAGATCGAGGAGTACCTGCGCGAGCTCTCCGAAGAGACGGCACACCTCATACGCCCGGCCTTCTGGCCCACGACGCACGACATCCTCACCCCGCAGATGTGGGACGGCGGCACCGCGATCTTCGCGATCCGCGCGATGCTCGCCGCCCTGGGTGCGCCCACGTGGGGCATCTACTCCGGCTACGAATTCGTCGAGAACGAGCCGCGCGGCACCTACCAGGAGCCCAACGACAACGAGAAGTACGAGTTCCGCCCGCGCCGCTGGGAAGACGCCGAGCCGATCGGCATCTCGCGCCTGTTCACGCTGCTCAACGCCGCGCGATCCAAGCACCCCGCGCTGCGCCAGCTCCACCAGATCCGCATCCACCCGACCTCCTCGGATCGCCTCATCGCGTTCTCGCGTCAGATGCCCGGCAAGTTCACGTCGGACGGCAAGCCCGACACCGTCATCTGCGTGATCTCCCTGGATCCACACCAGGGCGTGGACGCCTCGGTCGAGCTGGATCTGGAGGAAATGGGCCTGGCTACGCCGGGTGGTCACATTACGGTCGTCGACGAGTTGGACGGACGCTCCTACGTGTGGGGTTCATCCAACTGGGTGTCGCTGTCCCCCGTGACGCGCCTGGGCCACGTCTTCAAGGTCGAGCCCGCCCACTCCTCGCCCTGGGCACAGGCCTAACGAGGCTCGTGCGCCCGGCGCTACCACGCCGTACCGCCGGGTGCACGGCGCCCCTCCATAACCCCCGTCAATATGAGACCCGGCTCCCTTTTTTGCCGGTCAGACGATAGACTTAACAACACCAGTGAACTGAGCGGTTCACCCTTCTGGAGTAAGGAAAATCCATGAGCTTCGCACTTACGCCGATCCCGGTCAATGACGACATCCTCGACGCCGTTGCCTCAGGCTCCTACTACTCGCCCCACTCCGTGCTGGGCGCCCACCTCGGTGACGACGGCGTCACCATCCGCGTCGTCGCGCACCTGGCCGACGCGGTCGACATCATCACCCCCACCGGCGCCTACGCTGCCACGCACGAGCGCGGCGGTATCTGGGTCGCGGCCCTGCCCGGTAAGGAGATCACCGCCTACCGTGTGTCTATTACATACGGGGAAGACACGATCGTCCGCGACGATCCCTACCGCTACCTGCCCACCCTGGGCGAGATGGACACCTACCTGATCTCCGAGGGCCGCCACGAGAACCTCTGGAACGTCCTGGGCGCGCACGTGAAGACCTACACCGACGAGCTGGGCGAGACCACCGGTACTGCCTTCGCCGTGTGGGCCCCCAACGCCCGCGCCGTGCGCGTCGTCGGCGAGTTCAACTTCTGGGACGGCACGCAGACCTCGATGCGTTCGCTGGGTTCTTCCGGCGTGTGGGAGATCTTCGTTCCCGAGGTCGGGGTTGGCGCCCGCTACAAGTTCGAGATTCAGGGCCCCGGTGGCAACTGGTTCGAGAAGGCCGACCCGATGGCCCGCGCCACCGAGATTCCCCCGGCCACTGCCTCGGTCGTCACCGACTACTTCCACGAGTGGACCGACCAGGAGTGGATGCAGGCCCGCCGTGAGCGCAACGTCCACGACGGCCCCATGTCCATCTACGAGGTCCACGCGGGCTCCTGGCGTCAGGGCCTGGGCTACCGCGAGCTGGCCGACGAGCTGGTCCCCTACGTCAAGCAGATGGGCTTCACGCACGTGGAGTTCATGCCGCTGGCCGAGCACCCCTTCGGCGGCTCGTGGGGCTACCAGGTGACCTCCTACTACGCGCCCTCCTCGCGCTACGGCACCCCGGACGACTTCCGCTACCTGGTGGATGCCTTCCACCGCGAGGGCATCGGCGTCATCCTGGACTGGGTCCCCGCCCACTTCCCCAAGGACGACTTCGCCCTGGCCCGCTTCGACGGCACCCCGCTGTACGAGGACCCGGACCCGCTGCGCGGCGAGCACCCCGACTGGGGCACCTACGTCTTCAACTTCGGCCGCCGCGAGGTGCGTAACTTCCTGGTCGCCAACGCCCTGTACTGGCTCGAGGACTTCCACATCGACGGCCTGCGCGTCGACGCCGTGGCCTCGATGCTGTACCTGGATTACTCGCGCAAGGACGGCCAGTGGCGTCCCAACCAGTACGGTGGCCGCGAGAACCTGGAGGCCATCGAGTTCATCCAGGAAGCCAACGCGACCGCGTACCGTCGTCACCCCGGCATCATCATGATCGCCGAGGAGTCCACGGCATGGCCCGGCGTGACAGCCCCGACCTCCGGCGGCGGCCTCGGCTACGGCATGAAGTGGAACATGGGCTGGATGAACGACACCCTGCGCTACCTGAGCGAGGATCCGGTCAACCGACGCTGGCACCACGGCGAGCTCACCTTCTCGCTGGTGTACGCCTTCTCCGAGAATTACGTGCTGCCGCTGTCACACGACGAGGTCGTGCACGGCAAGGGCTCGCTCATCTCGAAGATGCCCGGCGACAAGTGGCAGCGCCTCGCGGGCCTGCGTTCCCTGTACGCCTACCAGTGGAGCCACCCGGGCAAGCAGCTCCTCTTCATGGGCCAGGAGATCGGCCAGGAGCAGGAGTGGAACGAGTCCTACTCCCTCGACTGGTGGCTGCTGGATCAGGAGGGCCACGCCGGCGTCGCGGCCCTGGTGGAGCGCCTCAACAAGATCTACGCGTCCTCCCCCGCCATGTGGGACGACGACTACACGGGCTTCGAGTGGATCGACGCCTCGGACGGCGACCACAACCTCATCTCCTACCTGCGTAAGGGCTCGGATGATCAGGGCAACCGCGAGGTCGTCGTGTGCATCTCGAACTTCGCCGGCAACCCGCACGAGGGCTACCGCGTGGGCCTGCCCTTCGGCGGCGAGTGGGTCGAGATCCTGAACACGGACTCCGAGGAGTTCGGCGGCTCGGGTGTCGTCAACGTCGGCACAATCATCGCCGAGGACACCCCGTGGAACGGCCGCCCGGTCTCCGCGTCGCTGCGCGTGCCGCCGCTAGGCGCCGTGTGGCTGGTGCCCGCCTCGCAGGTGCGCTGACGCCGTAGGCTGATACGACGAGGCCGGAGCAGGGATTCCTGCTCCGGCCTCCTCCGTTGCTTCGTCACCTACCTGTCGGGCTACGACACGCAGCGGCATGAGCGAGCTTTTAGAAGCCTGCCCTCCCCCGGTCGATCTGCCCTTGCAGCTTGATCAGTTCGCGCCTGGCCTCCGGGTCGGTCTCGCGGTTAATCTTCTTCGTCAGTTCGTTGTGCGTGGAATGCCATCCGTACCAGACAACGACCAAGATGAACACGACTGCGACGATGATCCATGCTGCCATGATGACGGCCCCCTTCCGCAACTGTGCGTTTGTACGACGATATCACATGAGGAGCATCGCCAGGCGCGTGCGTGCCTTGGAAACCTCGGGGGAGGATCCTGCAACACGGAAGAGGTCCAGGAGACGCAGGCGCAGCGCGTCGCGCTCCTCGTCATCCTTCGTAGCGGCCAGCAGATCGAGCAACACGTCGAAGGCTCCCGCGGCGTCACCAGCAGCGAACAGAGCATCCGCGCGGGCGGCAGGATCGGTGGCATCCGCCTGCGCGGCACGCGCCGCGAAGCGCACGCGAGACAGGTGAGACTTCGCGTCCTCGTCGCGCGGATTCAGCTCGATAACCTTCTGCCAGCCGGCGATGGCCTCGTCGAGGTTTCCGGCAGCCTCGGCGGCCAGGGGTGCCTCGTGCTCGGGCGGGGTGGGGGCGACGGTATCCTCGGCGGCCACGGCGATACGCGCCGTGACGCCCATCTGCGCTGCGGCGTCCAAAACCTGCGTGACGATGGGGAGCACCTGCTCCTTGGAGGCTGCACCCTGGAAGAGGGGAACGGGACGTCCGCCGACGAGGGCGACGACCGTGGGCACGCCCTGGATCTGGAACGCCTGGGCGATCGCGGGTGCTTGGTCGATGTCGACCTCGACCAGCTGGAATTTACCCGCCTGCTCGCGCGCGATCTCCTCGAGCATGGCCAGAGTGGGCTTGGACTCGAGCGAGCGCGGAGACCACATGACCATGATGACCGGCACGGCCTGGGACGTGGACATGACGTCCTGGAAGTTCTCCTCGTCCGTGGTGGTGATGAGCGGGATGTGCAGCCCTTCCCCCGCTACGGGAGCGGCAGACTCCGCGGGTGTGGGCGCGCTCGCGCGTGCCGACAGGTCGACGGCACCGTGCGAGTCTGCGGGCATGGGCGTCGCCTCGGATGCGGAACGAGGGTCAGGCGTGGTCATGGTTTCCTCTTCGTCGAACGGTTGTTACTAGGAATGATGATATGCGTCGTCCCCACGACTCTAAGCCGCGGGGACGACGTGTGCGCTGTGGGTGAAAATCAGCCCGGACTCGACGAAGGATCGAGCGTCACGGACACAATGGTGTACTCGCCGCCAACGATCTGGGGAATTCCCCCCGCAGTCTTCGACGGAATGCGCATCAGGATCGTCGCCAGGTACTCCGCGGTGGCGGTCCCCTCGACAGTCGTGCCGTCCGCACTCATCGTCGCCGTCTTACCACCCAGGTTCATGGTCGCGCCCGCGACCGTGCGCTGGTAGGTCAGCGTGAACTTGAAGTTGGCTGCAACGAGAGCCGAGCCATCCTGGAGAACAAGGCCGGAGATCGGGTAGTCAGTCGCGGTCGCCGCGGCCGTCACGCTACCGGCAGCGCTCACCGAGGAGTTCAGATCACTGACGTTCGACAGGTAGGTCTTCGTGAAGTCGTCGGCGACGAACTGCGCGGTGTCCTGGGAGCCCGAGTTCAGCATCGTGATGTACTGAGCGAGCGCCGCCTCGGGGCTCACCGTGAAGCCCTCGGAGGTACCGGTGACGTAGGCCGAGCCGGTTCCCACGGGGGGCAGGGTCAGCTGGGTGCCGCCCAGGAGACGAGCGTAGTTCGTCAGCTGGTAGTCCGAACGCGCGGAATCCTGCACGTAGACCTGCACCACGGGCAGGGCCGTCGAGGAGGACTCGGAGATGTTGAAGATCGCGCGAGGCCAGGAGTCGGAGTTCGTGATGGCCAGCGAGGCAGGCGTGAAGTCCAGGGCTTGCGGGGTCTGGCCCGAGGCCTTGGCGTACGCGTACTGAGCTGTACGGTATGCCAGGGCTCCCTGGGAGACGCGTCCGGACAGGTCCTGGGCGTTCAGCGACTCGTCGGCCGTCGTCATGGCCTTACCGGTCGCATCGAGCACGGACGAGATGCGTTCGAGGTCGAGGTTCGCGGCACTCTGCGCCTCATCACCCGACTGGGCGACGATCTCGTTCGAACACGCGCTCATCCCCAGCGCGGAAGTCATCAGCAGGGCGGCCGCAGCGGCGGCGAGGGTGCGTCGTTTCATCACTTACCTTCCTGGCGGTCCTTCAGCCAGCCGGACATGATCGAGGTCCAGCCGCCCGTCGAGGATGCGTCATCATCGGGTGCCGACGTCGGCGCGGGAGCCTGCTCAGCGCCCCGAGGACGCGTCACCGGGATGAGACCCGTGTTGAATTCCTGGCCGTCCACCACGACGACCTGCTCGCCGTTGTTGCGGGCCTCGCGCAGGGCGCGGCGCGACGGCAGCGTGCGACCACCGCGGATACCGGACAGGTCGATAACGCCGGTATCGGTCGTGGCGCGCTCCGGCGGGTCCTGGTCGATC
>CALBAF010000283.1 GCA_937926415.1 uncultured Actinomyces sp. | reverse complement strand
GTCGAGTCAACCGGGAACATGCCCGAGGCATCGCCGATGCCCAGGACGTGGCGGCCCGTCAGCTGATGGTGCACCCAGCCGGCCAGCGTCGTCAGGCGGGCGACGCGCGGCGCATGCTCCTCGGAGTCGAGGACCGCCTGGTGCAGGTGCGCGATCGACCAGCGCAGCGGAATGTTAAAACCGAAGAGACGGGTGAGCTCGTCCGCCGCACGCCCCGTGTTGGTGTTGCGCCACGTGCGGAAGGGCGCGAGCAGGTTGTCCTCGGCGTCGAAGGCGAGGTAGCCGTGCATCATCGCGGAGATGCCGATCGAGCCATACGACGTGGGGGTGACGTCGTAGCGCTCACGCACGTCGGCGACCAGGGAGGCGTAGGCGCTTTGCAGGCCGGCGACGACCTCGTCGAGGGTGTAGGACCAGAGGCCGCCTTCCAGATGGTTCTCCCACCCGTGGCCGCCCGTGGCGAGCACCTCGTGGTCGGGGCCGATCAGGACGGCCTTGATGCGGGTCGAGCCGAACTCGATGCCGAGGGCGGTGTCGGCGGCGGCGATGGCGGCGCGGGGGTCGGTGCTCACGAATGCTCCTTGAGTCTTCATTGACGAGGCAGTGGTTGCGTTAACGATAACACTTTCACACGCGCTACGACAGTGGCCTGCGGACCTTTATCGGACACTCTGTTCGCTATGAGTTTCTTGATCCGGGATTAACGCGCGCCGACAGCGTTTCCCAACCACATCATTCCCGACTCATCGCACTTCACAGACTCTTCCAACTATGTCCGAAGAGCGATAGACTACGCGTAGTCACTTTTGAGGAGGACACATGTCTACGGCCCGCGTTGCACGCTCCGTCAAGCTCGATCCCGAGATCGACGCCCGCCTCACGGCCCTTGCTGAGCGGACGGGACGAACGAAGTCGTTCTACATGAATCGCGCCATCGAGTCAGCGCTCGAAGAGATCGAGCTGGCCTACTCACTACAGGCGGAACTCGAGGACATTCGCAGGGGCCGAGCCCAATCAGTGAGCCTTGACGAGGCGGTGAAGACCCTTGGCCTGGAGGGCTGAGCTGTCACCGCGTGCACTCAAGCAGCTCAGCAAGCTCGATAAGCCAACCGCGCGCCGCATCATCGGCTACCTCCGCGAGACTGCGAGCGGCGAGGACCCCCGCTCGCGAGGGAAGGGACTGACCGGCAACCTGGCAGGCTTTTGGCGATACCGTGTCGGCAACTATCGGATCATTGCTTCCATCGAAGACGATGAGTTACTGATCCTCGCCATCAATATCGATCACCGGTCACGCATCTACCGCTGACCTACCGGGCGCCGAAGCCCTCGATGAAGAGCTCACGCGCGCGGTCTATCGCGGCGAGTTCCTTGTCAGTGAGAGGCTTGGCGGCACTGCGCTCGATGAAGGTCAGGACGACGGATGCGTAGACCTCCGCGGCCAGTGGAAGCACCTCGTCATCCATGCGACCGCGGGCCCAATCGGTAAATACCGAACAGCACGTGCGATAAAGCTGCTCATGCAGGTCGCCGTCGCCGCCCACGCGGATTGCCAGCAGTGTTTTCAGGGCCTGCCCATTGCGCGCGTACACGTCGGCGAGGTGGCGGGCAACGGCGCGGGCGTCGCGTCCCTCGCCGAACCACAGCCCCTCGAGGGCAGGGGTGATCTCTTCGAGGAGGAAGGACACGACCTCAGCCAGGAGGGCGTCTTTGTCGGTGTAGTGGTCGTAGAAGGTCGTGCGCGACACCATCGAGGCGGAGCAGATGTCGGTGACGCTCACGTGCGCGTAGGGCTTTGCCTGGCACGCCTTGACGAGGCCGGAGCGGATCGCACGGCGCGTCTTCCGGATGCGCAGATCCAGGTTCTTCTCGGCCTCGCGCCCGTGCTTATCCGCACTCCGCAGGAACATGTCTCTCCGATCAGTTTTCCTCTATTAATAGGCTTATCCTACGCTTAGCGTTCGCACCGTCCGGTATCCAACACTCCGTTTGTTATTGTGCTTAGAATGTGAGCTTTTCATGAAGACACAAACGTTTTGCATGAGAGTCAAAGCGCTCCACGTATATCGCAGTACTGTCAGATCGGAGACCTTGACCGCGCCTTCGCGATTCAAGGCGAGTGGCTCAGCGGCCAGCCACCCCGCAACGACGCATGATCGCGTGCATAACGGCGGCCGCGCCGTCGTTTTCGACGGCGGCCGTCACATGGTCGGCGTGGGCACGCACCTCGTCGGAGGCCCCACCCATGGCAACGCCGAAGGCCGCCCACTCGATCATCGCGATGTCGTTCGTGCCATCCCCAACGGCGACGGTCCCACACGTGGGCAGGCCGAGACGCTGACGCAGAGACTCCAGGCCACTCGCCTTGGTCACCCCGAGCGGCTCAATATCCGCCCAGGACGTCCAGCCGACGAACACCTCATGGGTGCGCGACACATCCAGGGAGGCCAGGATCCGATCGAACTCCTCGCGATCCATGTCGGCGGCGCGCACGACGATCTTCGGTGTGGGCGTGGAGGCGAGCTCCTCCATCGACACGATGCGGTGATCGCTCCCCTCGATCTCGTTGTTCGGGAAGGGAGCGGAGAGCAGGATGTCGGGGTGCGGCATCGACGCGAACACCGAGCCGGGCACGGCCGAGGCGATCTCCTCCAGGATCGGGCCGGGCACGAAGGTGCGCTCCTCGACGATCTCGCACTGCCCGCCGCTCACGCGCACGAGGGTCGCGCCGTTATTACACAGCACCCACCCGTCCGTGAACTCCAGGGCATCGAGAACGGGAATCACGCCCTCGAGCGCGCGCCCCGAGGCGATAAGCACCTGGGCACCCGCAGCGGCGAGGCCGTGGATCCCCTCGAGGACGCGCGGAGTCGCCCCCGCGGGGGTGAGGATCGTGCCGTCAATGTCGAGCGCGACCAGGACCTGGCCCGCCGACGTCGGAAAGTCGGCGGGCAGGGCGGCCGAGGCCTCGTCGAGAAGAACCTCGAAGGGGCGAGCGACTTCCCCGGTGGAGGGGACCGTCAGGAAGCGCTCTTGGCTCATCGAGCGACCGGGCTCAGAACCTCGAGTCCACCCAGGTAGGGACGCAGGGCCTCGGGCACGTAGATCGAGCCGTCCGCCTGCTGGTGGTTCTCCAGGAAGGCGACGATCCAGCGGGTCGTGGCCAGCGTGCCGTTGAGGGTGGCGACCGCGGTCATGCCATCCTCGCGGCGCTCACGGATGCCGAGGCGGCGCGCCTGGAACGTCGTGCAGTTCGAGGTCGAGGTGACCTCCATGTAGCGCTCCTGGGTGGGCAGCCACGCCTCGCAGTCGAACTTGCGGGCGGCGGAGGTGCCCAGGTCGCCGGCGGCCGTGTCGATAACGCGGTAGGGCAGCTCGACCTTGGCGAGCATCTCCTCTTCCCACGCGAGGAAGCGCTGGTGCTCCTCGGCGGCGTCCTCGGGGCGGCAGTAGCTGAACATCTCGGCCTTGTTGAACTGGTGGACGCGGATGATGCCGCGCGTATCCTTGCCCGCGGAGCCGGCCTCGCGGCGGTAGCAGGTGGACCAGCCCATGTAGCGCTTGGGGCCGCCCGACAGGTCGAGGATCTCGTCGGCGTGGTAGCCGGCGAGGGCCACCTCGGACGTGCCCGTCAGGTACAGGTCGTCGGCGGGTAGGTAGTAGATCTCGTCGGAGTGCTCATTGAGGAAGCCGGTACCGCCCATGACCTGCGGGGTCACGAGGGTCGGGGTCATCATCGGCACGAAGCCATTGGCCAGCGCCTGGTCCATGGCCATCGTCATGAGGGCCAGCTCGAGGCGGGCGCCGATGCCCTTGAGGTAGTAGAAGCGGGCGCCGGAGACCTTCGCGCCGCGCTTGGTATCGATCGCGTCCAGGCCCTCGCCGAGCGCGAGGTGATCCTGGGGCTCGAAGCCCTCGGCGGCGAAGTCGCGGGGGGCGGGGCCCTCG
>CALBAF010000282.1 GCA_937926415.1 uncultured Actinomyces sp. | reverse complement strand
GAGACGAGGACCACGCGCAGGCCAGCGCGCACGCGGCGCCGCCCACGTGGAGCGCGCGGAAACGATCCTGGGGACCCCACAGGGAGGACACGACAGCGTCCATATGCTGCATGTACTCGAACTCCAGGTACGCGGGGTCCGATGTGTCGACCGCGGAGGATTCGACATCTCCGAGGAACAGCGTCGCGCGCGGACCATCCCACCGGATGCGGGCCGGACCGAAATCCGTGTCGAAGGAGATGTCGCGTGACGAAGATGAGCGTGCCATGGTGGACACTGTAACCACGGACGAGGCCAACGGGCACAGGAGGTGACATGTCAAACGCTCCCAGGGACGCGCGCGCGAAGCGCGACTGGGGATCGGACGATAGCGCCGCTCCGATCCTGCACGTCGACATGGACTCCTTCTTCGCGCAGGTTGAAATGCGCGAGGATCCGAGCCTGGTCGGACGCCCCATCATCGTGGGCGGCACCTCCGGGCGCGGGGTCGTCACATCCGCCACCTATGAGGCCCGAGCCCTGGGCGTTCGTGCCGGCATGCCGACCTCGCGCGCCCGCGCCCTGTGCCCGACCGCCGCTTTCATCCCCGGCAGCCACGGCCTCTATCAGCGCTACTCCCGACGGGTCATGGACATCCTGGCGAGCGTCACCCCCGACCTCGAACAGGTCTCGATCGACGAGGCCTTCCTCGACGTGTCTGGGGCGCGCCGCAGGCTCGGATCTCCCACGCAGATCGCCCACCTGATCCGCACCCGCATCCGAGAGGCCGTCGGGCTACCCGCATCCGTGGGGATCGCGGCCACCAAATCGGTCGCCAAAATCGCCTCCTCGCACGCCAAACCCGATGGGCTGCTCCTCATCCCCAAGGACGCGACGGTTGAATTCCTGCACGGACTGCCCGTGGGAGCGCTGTGGGGAGTCGGGGGGAAGACCGCAGCGATCCTCGACCGAGAGGGCATTGACACCATCGGGGATCTCGCCCACGCCCCGCTCATGCGCCTCACCAAGCTCCTCGGCGTGGCCTCCGCCCACCACCTGCACGACCTGTCGTGGGGCATCGACCCGCGCCCCGTGGCCCCCACTCGCGCCGAGAAGTCCGTCGGCATGGAGCGTACCTTCGAGGAGGATGTGCGCTCGCGGGCTCAGATCGAAGAGTTCATCCTGGCGGCCTCGCACGACTGCGCGCGCAGGCTCCGCGCAGGTGGCGTCGTTGGGTGGACCGTTGGCATCAAGATGCGCGGCACGGATTTTCACACGATCACGCGCAGCGTAAGCCTCGTGGCGCCCACCGACACGGGGCGCGAGATCGCCCAGGCAGCCCAGGGGCTGTTTGCCCGCGAGGATATGCCGATCGGGGGAGTGCGGCTCTTCGGCGTGCGTGTGGAGGGCCTTCAGGCTCGCTCGGGCGGCGTCGCGGTCACGCTCGACCGAGATGACAAACCCGCGGCATCCGAGCGTGCGATGGATCAGATCCGTGACAAGTTCGGCGCGGGCGCCCTCGCCCCCGCCACGCTCCTCGGGAAGAAGGTGCCGGGCAGACGCTCCTTCGGTGCGGATAGTAACGAGGCCGGGGATGCGCCCTCCGGCACCGGCCCCCAGGCGCAGCAGCAGGGGAGCGGCCCCGGAGAGGAAGAGCCTACGCAGGGAACGCTCCTGTGAGGCCAGTTCGTCTCTGACATGTCACACGCGCTAAGCTGAGGACAACATCGTCCGAAAGGGGCAACCAATGGCTCTCACCGAGTATGAGAAGAAGATCCTCGAGCAGATGGAAGCATCCCTGCGCGAGGAGGACCCGGCGTTGGCCTCCCAGATGTCCGCACCCGCGGTCGAGGAGGAAGAGGAGCCTGCTCGCGGAGCGCGCGCGCCGCGCCGCATCGCCCTCGGCCTGACGGGAGCTGTCCTGGGCATGGTCGTCCTGGTCGCAGCCGTGTCGCTGGGCTACTCGATCCTCTCGATCCTCCTCGGTGTGGCTGGATTCGCCCTGACGGTCGCCGGGATCCTCTATGCGCTGTCGCGGCCGGGATCCCAGACTGATGAGCAGGGCGAGGACTCTTCCGCGAGTAAAGCAGACAAGAGCAGCGGATGGAACTCTTTCATCCAGGATCAGGAGCGCCGCTGGGACGACCGTCGAGGCAACGACTAGGCGTTTCGCACAACTGATGAAGCGGGGCGA
>CALBAF010000281.1 GCA_937926415.1 uncultured Actinomyces sp. | reverse complement strand
GAGCTGGGCCTGCCCGCCGACCTGGTGCTCGCCGCGAGCGGCGCGATCTCAGGCGCAGGCCTCACATACCCGTCGCTCGACACCCTGCTCACCGCGCGCGGCCTCGGCCATATCGACGCGTGGGGACAGGTTCGCATTGGCGACCGCCTCGGCCCGACCCTGGCGGAAGCCCTCGACGAGATCAACCGCGAGATCGTGCGCGAGTACGCCCAGGCTCCGCGCGGACAGCACTCCGCCAAGCACTGATAACGCGGGCGCAGCGGCACACATACGAAGAGAGGCCCGGGATCACGCGATCCCGGGCCTCCTTGCTACCTGAGGCTCAGTGCACGAAAGCGTCCAGCCAGCCGCGCATCGTCGCGTACACGGCCTCGCGCACGGGAGCGTCCGACAGGACCAGATCGTGCTTGCCGGGGAAACGGGCAATCGTCACCAGGTCCGACAGGCCTAGGCTCCGCTCGGCGATGACCGTGGGGTCCAAGACGGTGTCGGAGGTGAAGACCCGCTCTCCCCACTCCTCCTCGAAATAGGACGAGGTGGACACCATCGACAGGACCGGGCACTCCAGATGCACGTCCTTCTCGATCGTCTCGTGCCCGGCCATGATCGCCTCAAGCCACGAGGCCGGGACCGGGTAGGACTCGGGACGCTTCCACTCCTGGACGATCGGCCAGCCCGCGACCGACGGGTCTGCCGCCGACAGCCCCTCCGGGATCGGTAGCTCCGAGGAGGCGCGCCCCGCGAGCGAGCGACCGTAGTGGCCGGTCCCGCCCGAGGGCACCTCCCACATGGGGTTACGCGACGCGATCCGACCGATGACGGGGGCCATCGCCCCGCGCCAGGCGGCCATCGACTGCATCTCCAGCCACGCTGAATTGAGAATCAGGCCGCCCAGGACGCCCGGGTGACGATGCGCCCACAGGGTCGCGATGAGGCCACCCGTCGAGTGGCCCATGAGAATGATCGGCTCGTCCTCGCGCTCCTCGCGGATGATCTCGATGGCCTCGCCGATCTCCTCGTCGTACGCGGACAGGTCGTTGGCGTATCCGATCGTCTGATGGGGGCGCAGGGAGCGCCCGTACTTGCGCATGTCCAGCGCGTAGAACGCGGCGCCCGCGTCGCTCAGGCACTGGGCCATCTCGGTTTGGAAGAAGTAGTCGTTGCGCCCGTGCAGGTACAGGACCGTCATGCGGGCGTCGGCGGGCGGGGTCGCGCGCACGAGGGTCGCCACGCAGGGGCCCTCCGCGTCGTCGAGGAGCTCGATCGTGCGCGACTCGTACCCATCGCCGAGGATGTCGGCGCGCCACTGATCACCGGGAGGGCCGTCCTCGCCCCACGGTGCCATGACGTCGCGTTCGGGGATCCCCTCGGGTGACGAGGCCGGGGTGTCCACCCCGGACAGGTCGGGCAGATCGCTCGTGTCCGGGATCAGTTCGTCGCCGGTCGTGGGATTGCTGGTACCGCTCATGGGGTCAGCATAACGCGCGAGGCCACCCCGGCCTCGTTGATGAGGAGGAGGCAGCGGGGTGGCCTCGCGGAGAAAAGTGTGCCGATCAGGCGAAGGAGGACGCGCGCGAGGGGATGCGCTCGTTGAGGAACTCGTCGAGGAGAGCGGTGAGCTGGTCGTGCTCGATGAGGAAGCCGTCGTGACCGTGGTCGGAGTGGATCTCGCGGTAGAACGCGCCTGAGATGCCGGCCGCCATCTGCCAGACCTGCTCGGGGAAGAACAGGCGATCGGAGTCGACCGCGACGACGAGCGTACGAGCGGTGACCGCCTTGAGGGCCTCGGCGACGCCACCGCGGTCGCGGCCCACATCGTGGGAGAGCATCGTGCGGCACAGCGCCACGTAGGAGCCCGCGTCGAAACGGCGCACGATCTTCTCGCCGTGGTAGTCCAGGTAGGACTCGACCGCGA
>CALBAF010000280.1 GCA_937926415.1 uncultured Actinomyces sp. | reverse complement strand
GCCCGCGCGTGGGGAGCCGACCTCGACGGCGAGACCGCCCTGTCCGAGCGCGTCTCCCTGCTGTCGGCCGTGGCCTCCAAGGGACTCGAGTTCGACTCCGTCATCCTCGTCGAGCCCGCGGAGATCCTCAGCGACGGCGTCGGCGACCTCTTCGTCGCCCTCACCCGCGCCACCCACGACGTGCACGTCGTCCACTGCGCTCCCCTGCCCGCCGGCATGGAAGAGTGGTAGGAGCAACCACACCCTGACACCGCGCGTCCCTTTGGGCTCCCGTCTGCCATGATGGGGGCATGACACGCGCATTGCTCCTGGAAAACCCGCACGACGTCGCCGACGATATTTTCGCCAAGTTCGGCATCGAGGTCACCCGCGTCACGGGTGCCCTGTCCGAGGACGACCTGATCGACGCGCTCGAAGGCGTGGATTACCTGGGCCTGCGTTCCAAGACCGAGGTCACCGAGCGCGTGCTGCGCGCACGCCCCGAACTCAAGGCCATCGGCGCCTTCTGCATCGGCACGAACCAGATCGACCTGGCTACGGCCACCGAGATGGGCGTCGCCGTGTTCAACGCCCCCTACTCCAACACCCGCTCCGTCGTCGAGCTCGCGATCGGCGAGATCATCGACCTCTCGCGCCGCGTCACCGTCAAGAACTCGCGCCTGCACCGCGGCGTGTGGGACAAGAGCGCCGACGGCGCCCACGAGGTACGCGGGCACACCCTGGGCATCATCGGCTACGGCAACATCGGCACCCAGCTGTCGGTCCTTGCCGAGGCCATGGGCCTCAACGTCATCTTCTACGACGCGGCCGAGCGCCTCGCCCTGGGCAACGCCACCCAGATGCCGACGATGGAGGCGGTCCTGCGCGAAGCCGACATCATCTCCGTGCACGTGGACGGCCAGGAATCCAACACGAATCTGATCGGACGCGGCGAGTTCGAGCTGATGAAGCCCGGCGCGCTGTTCATCAACCTGTCGCGCGGGCACGTCGTCGACGTCGACGCGCTGCACGCGGCGCTCGTCTCGGGCCACCTGGGCGGCGCGGCCATCGACGTGTTCCCGGAGGAACCGCGCGCAAACGGCGACCCCTTTGACTCCCCCCTGGCAACCCTCGATAACGTCATCCTCACGCCCCACATCGGCGGCTCGACGGAGGAAGCGCAGTACGACATCGGTCGTTTCGTGGCCGCGAAGATCGGCGAATACCAGGCCAGTGGCTCGACCGACATGAGCGTGAACCTGCCGAACCTCACGATGAACATCGGCAAGCGTTCGCGCTACCGCGTGCGCCTTATCCACCGCAACGTGCCCGGCGTCATGGCGCGCGTGAACCAGATCTTCGCCTCCTCCGAAGCAAACGTCGATGCCCAGATCCTGGCCACCGTCGACGAGGTCGGCTACGTGCTCACCGACATTTCGGCGGGCCTGGGGCGCGAGGCGCTCGAGGAACTGAGCCACCTGCCCGAAACTGTCCGACTGATCGCCACGCCGCTGTAAAACTGTCGCATTCATCGCGTTCCCAGCTGGTTAAACGAGGCATAACTTACGGTATCGTAGGGGAATCGTTTCCAAAGGAGGACAGATGGATCTCACGACGAAGCTGCGCGAGCTGTACGCGCCGGGGGTCGCCTACAACATCGCGATTCCCGACCGTCCGATCCCGGACATGGTCCTGGAGGTCGCCTCCCGCTACCCGAAGCGCGCCGCGATCGACTTTTTCGCGCGCCAGCTTACGTACGTGGAACTCGCCGAGGAGATGCGCCGGGCCGCGGGCGCCCTCCACCAGGCGGGCGTGCGCGCAGGCGACCGCGTCGCGCTCGTCATGCCGAACTGCCCCCAGCACGCCGTCGCCGTCCTGGGCACAATGCTCCTCGGCGCCGTCGTTGTCGAACACAATCCCCTCGCCCCCTCCGCC
>CALBAF010000279.1 GCA_937926415.1 uncultured Actinomyces sp. | reverse complement strand
CGTAGTCACACCCAGACAAAGTCGCATGCAATTCCAAAACACAAGTGGCATGGCGATGCGAACTGAAATAGATAGACAAGATCATTTAGGGGAATTGCATGCGAAATTGGTGGGCAGCAAGAACAGCGCCCGAAACAGCGGACTTCCGACAGCACACAGTTCCCACGACTCGCTCCCGGTGCAGATACGCCGAGGGGCCGACCTCGCGGTCGGCCCCTCGGCGTATCCCATCAACACAGTGCAAGTTGTCCCAGAAGGCTCCTCAATGATGTCTCGTCGGCATTGCTCGGGCCTGGCCCGTGCCGTATTCCCTTGTGATGAGACCTACTGTAGGAGCCCAACCTTGCGGCAACGGCAAGGTGAGCTGAGAAAAACCTGGGATCTTAACCCCGCAGATAATTGCCTCATCACAAGACGAGTGTGCGCCCCCGGTTAACCGGGGGCGCACACCGCATCACACACGTTCAGCGCCTTGCGTCAGGCCTCAGCCGTTCCACTGGCCGTTGTCAGCGAAGTTGTACCACTTCCAGCCGATCCAGTGCCTGCCCGTGTACATCGCACCCGTATCAGTGTTCAGGTAGTACCAGGAGCCGCCCTCCTGCAGCCAGCCGGTCGCCATCACACCACTGCCGGGTGTCAGGTAGTACCAGCCACTTGCGCGCTGCAGCCAGCCGGTCACCATCGCGCCCGAGTCGGTGCTCAGGTAGTACCAGGAGCCGCCCTCCTGAAGCCAGCCGGTCGCCAGTGCGCCGCTGCCGGGTCGCAGGTAGAACCAGCGCTCGCCATCCTTCACCCAACCGGTCGCCATGACGCCCGTCGTCGGATCCAGGTAGTACCAAGTCAGGCCATCGAGCACCCAGCCAGTTGCCTGGGCTCCCGAGGCGTGATGGAAATACCACGCGCCACCCTCGCTGACCCAGCCTGTGCGCATGTAGCCGCTGGCATCGAAACGATAGGTCACGCCATCAATCACGGCCACACTGCTGGTCGGGTAGGAACCGTCGACGTTGCGGTACCACCAGCCGACCGAATCGCGCAGCCACTGCCCGGCTTCGGGTGCCGGCGCCGGATCACCCTGGAGGCGCACCTCCTGCTTGGCGGGGTTGACGCCCCAGTCCCAGGCGAACAGGTACGGGGCCACCGGGGCCTCGTCCGTGCGGCCCTGCTGGGCCCACGCGGCCTTCAGCTCCGAGACAGGCACATCGAAGTGGTAGCGATGCGTGCCGTCGGCCAGGACCTCGCCGTCATCCTCAACGAGCTTGCGGTAGTACCACGTGCCATCGGCATCCTCATGGAAGTCGATGCCGGCCACGGGCGAGGCGTCGGTGACGTCGAAGGACACGGTGCGCGCATCACCCTCACCACTCACGGTTAGGTTGGAGATGACGGTAGCCTGCGTGTCCAGTGTGAACTCGTAGCTCATCCGGTGGGTCTGCGAGGACGGACCGTCCGTCGCAGCCTCGATCGTCAGCGTGTAGCGGCCGTCGGGCAGCGCGTTGCCGGACTGGTCGTAGCCGTCGAAGAAGGGCTCCTCACCGGCGAACTCACCGGGCTTCGTCCAGCCGGTCTCGAGGTCGTAGAGGGACTTGCGCACGCGGTTAATCGTGTAGGAACGCACGGGCTCACCCGCGGAGTTCCGGTAGGTGGCAGTCATCGACGGGACAGAACGCAGCATGCCGGTCATCGGAGCGATCTTGTCGGGGGCTCCCGCCCACTTGGCGCGCGACGTGATGAGACGCTGCGTGTTGATCGTGGAGACCAGGTTCGAGTCCTGCTTGTCCGACAGCGGGTTCAGACCGCCCAGCGGAACGGAGGAATGGGCGTTCACGAGAGCCGAGCGATAGACGTGCACGGGCGTCGTCTCGTGGTCCGACCACTTGCCGTCGAAGACGTCCGGGGCTCCCCACGAGCCGTAGAAGCCCAGGTAGGGCACGGTCAGGCTCGGGGTCCCATCCTCGCTCGTGAAGGTCACGGCGCCGTCGATGAAGGTGCCCTTCGGGGTGTTTTCGGCAGCAAAGGTCGCGAACTCGGACTCGGGGGTCACGGTGACGCTCACGGTGGCATCCGACTTCGCGGGGACGGTGATCTGCTGAGCGTCCTCGGCCTCGGCCAGTCCCTCACCGGAGAAGGTCAGGGAGATGCCCGCGCCCGCCCAGTTCTGCGAGTGCTCGGCGAAGAGGCCCTCCTCGACCATCTCGGAGAGCGCCTGGCCGCCGAGGGTGTAGGTGTGGGCAGCGTCGGAGAGGTTGGTCAGGCGCACCTGGAAGGTCCAGCCGCTCGTTCCGTCGCCGAGGTCGGCCTTGGGTCGGGAGGGATCGGCGGCGCCGACGACGGTCGGGTAGACGGTCGCGGTGGTCGCTGCGAGCGCGTCGACGGCGCCCGCGCCCACCCTGCGCGGCGAGTAGTACGTGCCGTCGCCCAGCTCGACGTCGATGAGCGGGTGGGCGGTGCCCATGAGGAGGTTGGTGACGACGGCGTTCTTCTGCTGCGCACTCATGCCGGAGAAGGCAGGATCGCTCGCGAGACGCTCGCGCACGAGGGCGCTAATGCCCGCGACCTGCGGAGAGGCCATCGAGGTGCCCGACAGACGCTGGTACTCGTTGCCGAGGTACGCGGACATGATGTCACCGCCGGGGGCCGCGATCTCAGGCTTGAGGGTCAGGTTGGGGGCCACGCCCCACGCCGAGAACTCCGAGGCCGTCGGGTTGTTCGAGGCCAGGACGATGCCGGAGTGGGTGACGGTGACGGTCACGTCGGCTCCGTTGGCGCCGGCCAGAGCCTCGCGGATCGCCTCGCCGTCCCGCTTGGTGATGGTCACCGTCGGCAGCGAGGTGGTCGAGCCGAGGATCGCCTGGAAGGGCGTAGCAGCTTCACCGGTGTCGGCGACCATGAGGGCCGCGGGAGCCGGCGAGAGGGCCGTCAGGTTACGCGCCTTGAGCTCCTCGGTCATCGCCGAGCCGTCGCGGGAGTCGGTGCCACCCTTGTCCTCGAGGACGATCACGCCGGAGAGGTCGGTGCCCGCGTATTTCTCGAGCTGGCCTGTGCCACCGGCACCGGCGTCGACGACGCGGTAGGTCTTTGCGGGGATGTCAAGCAGGCCGCGCACGGCCTCGCCCTGGCCATCAAGGGCCGTGCGGTAAGCGATCTTGCGATCGCCCAGGCTCACGTAGGACAGGGCCTCCTGGTTGTCGACCGAGGCGACAGCCAGGGTGGACGCGTAGGAGGCGGGTTCGCCGAGCGTGCCCGTATCGGGGTCGGTCGCAAACGGCTTGTTCTGGCCGGAGTTGTTACCGTACGCGTTGGAGAAGGCGTTGCCGCCCGCGGCGTTGACGGTGATGCCCGCGCCGGCGAGCTTCTCGTACACGCCGGCGAAGACGCTGCCCGCGTCGCTGCTCATGCCGGAGTCGTCGCCCAGGGACAGGTTGATGACGTTGGGCTTGATGACGAGCGCGTCGTCGAGGGCTGCCAGCAGGGCACTGTCGGGCATCGAGCCGTCCACGTCCGAGGCAACCTTGGCGACCACGATCTGCGCGTGGGGCGCGGTGCCCTGCAGGACGTCCGCGTTGGCGGCCGCGATCGCGGTGACGTGCGTGCCGTGGGACAGGTCCTTCTCGGAATGGGGCACGACGTCGGCATCGTTGTCCGCGTAGTCGTAGGCGAAGGGGATCTTGCTGTTGACGTACGTGCCAGCGCCGCCGTGCGGGAGCTTGCCCGCGAAGGCCTGGACGTCGGCCTGGCTCATGCGCACGTTGACGCCATCCATCGAGCCGGCGAAGGCATCGTGGTCGGTCTGCAGGCCGGAGTCAATGACTTCGATGACCTGACGATCACCCTTGAGTGCAACCTCGTTCGCGCGTGTCATCGCCAGGGACGAGGCGTTCTTGAGGACGGGCGTACCGCTCCCCTGCGCCCCAGTCTCCATCGGCTTGTGGACGCCCTCGATGAAGGCGGTCTTTACGCCCTCGACCTTCTGGATCGCGGAGAGGGCAGAGCCGGGTGCCTCGATGGCGAATCCCTGGAGCGCGTTGGTGTACTCGCGCACGGTCGTAACCTGCGCGCCGGGCACAACGCCCTCGACCGCGGAGGCGATGCGCGCCTTGACCTCGTCGCGCGTGGCCTGCGCGGAGCTACCGGCCGTCCCGTCCTCGAGCTGGACGATGATCGTCGTCGGG
>CALBAF010000278.1 GCA_937926415.1 uncultured Actinomyces sp. | reverse complement strand
CGTGGTTTCGTACGAGATGGACTTGGGTTACCGGGTCGATACGATCGAACTTGATGGAAGCGTGACGAGTGTGTCAACTCCCGGAACGCGCGGGGACATAGGACAGTGCGGGGATAGGATCCTGTCGATCGTTGACACGGAGCAGCTCTCGCGGATGAAGTCCGAGGCTTTTGAGGCCTACGCTGCACAGTCAGCCGGTGATGGCGAGCAACCAGAGGTGCTGTCTGTCGTCATTCAGTTGAATGATCGCGATGGTGATACTCCCCGCCTCGTTGGCGTCGCGCCAATGATTGACGGCTTGGTGTCGGGACAGAGAGAGTTCGCCTGTGAGGGGGACGTGATCACGATGCCGAGCGTCCAAACGGGCGACTCTCGAGATGTTCGTGTGATGGCAGATGGTGGAGAGACGGGACCGATGGTTCTCGAGCGCTGGGATCTGTCGACGGGGCAGCGCTCGGTGAGCCCCGTGCTCGATGAGGCAGGAAACGCTATCCACCTCAATGAGGATTTGGATATCTATGGTGACAAGGCGATCCTAGTGGGCGACGAATACAGGCTCATCAGTCGCCATGGTCACGCCTTCTCAATCAATCTGACGAGCGGACAGGGCCGTCACTTGTTTTCCATCCCCGAGCAGGTCGGACAAGGGGACATGGTGTTCCAGGTGACCGAGAGCGGCGTTTATTTCTTGACGGATAGCTCCCGCGAGCACGCAGTCACTCTTTCCTATCATCCGTGGGACGGTGACGATTCTCGCGTGGTTCTTTCGACGGGCAGCCTGGAGGGCTACCTGAGGGTGCGCAAGCTGTTCTCGGGTGGTCAGCGCGCCATCGAGTCCTTCGCCCTACGCCCCGGCTGGGATGGTGGTGCGCAGTAGCGCGCACAGACGAGGACGGAGACGACCATGAGTGCACACAACGATGAGCGACGCGAGGCAGGTACCGACGAACAGGAGCAAGGCAGCTCGAAGAAGCCGAAGCGTTCCCGGCGATGGGCGTTCCTGACGCTCGCTCTCCCGATTGCGCTGCTCGCGTGGAGTTGCGCTCCGAAGGCTCCCCTGCCAGTGACGCCGACCAGCAAACTGGTCATTGGGGATGCCGTCATTGCTGTGCAGCTGGGTGAAGCACAATCGCAGTCGGGCCTTGAATCCCCAATTCAGGACAACTTGGTCGCACTTGTTGACGTGCACGGGGAGCAGGATATCGTGCGTATCGGCAACCAGTGGGAAGGTAGGATCCTGTGGTCTGATCGCGGTATCTCCTTCGGTGCCGAGCAATGGGAGTACCAGACGACAGAAAACGGAACGAGTAGTCAAGAAACTAAGGGCTGGCGGGCCTCGAACGTCCAGCGTTATGAGTTGTCGGATGGTCGATT
>CALBAF010000277.1 GCA_937926415.1 uncultured Actinomyces sp. | reverse complement strand
CCTGCCGTCCCGCCGGAGTCCCGCTCATCGCGGACGGCGGCCTGCAGTACTCGGGCGACATCGGCAAGGCCCTCGTGGCCGGCGCCGACACCGTCATGCTCGGCTCCCTGCTGGCCGGCTGCGAGGAGTCCCCGGGCGAGGTCGTCTTCACCAACGGCAAGCAGTTCAAGCGCTACCGCGGCATGGGCTCGCTCGGCGCGATGAGCTCGCGCGGGCGCAAGTCCTACTCCAAGGACCGCTACTTCCAGGCCGACGTCACCTCCGACGACAAGATCGTCCCCGAGGGCATCGAGGGTCAGGTGCCCTACACCGGTTCCCTCGCCCAGGTGATCTACCAGCTCGTCGGTGGCCTGCACCAGACCATGTTCTACCTGGGTGCCTCCACGATCTCCCAGGTCAAGGCCAACGGCCGCTTCGTGCGCATCACCAGCGCGGGCCTGCGCGAGTCGCACCCGCACGACGTGCAGATGACCACGGAAGCGCCGAACTACCACTCCTCGTCGGCGAGGTAATCGCTGATAGAGCGTTCGGGATGGGCGGGAGCAGTCGGTGGGCTGCTCCCGCCCGCGCTATCCTAGGGGTGCGAAAACTCATAACAGCGCAAAGGAGCTGCTCACATGCTCATCCTCATCGATCACGCGAACGTCGATTCCATCGCCAAGACCCTGGAATACCTGCCCATCGACGGCGTGACGACCAACCCGACGATCCTGTACCGCGAGGGCAAGGAGCCCCTCGAGGTTCTCCACGCCATCAAGCAGCTCCTGCCCGACGGCGCCCAGCTGCACGTCCAGATCGTCTCCCAGCGCGCCGACGACATGGTCGCCGAGGCCCGCGCCCTGCGCGGCGAAATCGGCGGCAACCTGTTCATCAAGCTCCCCGTCACGCACGAGGGCTTCGCCGCCATCCCGCGCATCGTGCGCGAAGGCATGCAGGTCACCGCGACCGGTATTCACTCCTCCATGCAGGGATTCATGGCCGCCAAGGCTGGTGCCCGCTACGTCGCCCCCTATGTGAACCGCATGGACAACTATGGCATCGACGGCGTGCGCGTCGCCTCCGAGATTCACCGCACCCTGCGCTCCTACGACCTGAAGGCCGACGTGCTGGCCGCGTCCTTCAAGAACTCCGAGCAGGTTCTCGAGCTTGTCCGCCAGGGCGTGGGTGCCATCACCGCCGCTCCCGACGTGCTGGCCGCGCTCATCAAGAACCCCGCGACAGACGCCGCCATCGCGGACCAGAACCGCGACTTCGGCTTCCTCGTGGGTGAGCGCCGTACGTGGCTGGATCTCATCAAGGAAAAGTGAGCCTTGTGTAGAGGCCCGGAGGCGGAGTTCCGCCTCCGGGCTTTTTCGTGCCACTGGTGTTTTTGTTGGCTGCGCCACCGGTGTTTCTGCTGGCTGAGCTGCCGGGGTTCTGCTGGCTGTGCCACCGGTGTTCTTGCTGGCTGCGCCACC
>CALBAF010000276.1 GCA_937926415.1 uncultured Actinomyces sp. | reverse complement strand
CTCTCCGATCGCATAGTCCTTGGGGGTTTCCACCGGGTCGGGTTCAGTAGCGCGTGAGCCGGGCAGAACGGTGACGGCCTCGCCATTGGCGGAAATTCCACCGGCGATCACATCGTTGCCATTGCGGTCACGGGTCGCCGCCCACGTCGAAGTCGGGGTGAAGGAACCGGCGGCCAGGTCGGCCTCGGTCACTGTGTGTGTCGCAGTGGTGCACTGCTTGGTGGTGTGCGCGGCGAGGTTGTGCCAGCGGCAGTTGGGAGCGCCGGTGGTGAGGACGCCGGACAGGTTCGAATCCACCGGGAAGACGGTGAGTGCGCTGTCGGTGTTGTTGGTGTAGGTGACGGTGATGGTGATCAGGTCACCTTCGTACACCTTGTCTCCGTGGGAGTCGGTGCGCGCGACGGTGACGGTGATGGGGGCCGAACCTTCGTCGGTTGCCGAGGCCGCCACCGAAGCAGCTGCACCGGTGTCACTGGTCGGGGTCGCGAGCGCGGGAACCGAGAGAGTCGCGCAGAGCAGCACGGCTCCCGAGGCAGCCGCAAGGGCACGCCCGTAGTGGCGGAGGGTCATCATTGGTCCTTCCGATATGGGTTGTCAATCAGCGGTCAGTGAGTCATGACTCACTATCCACGAGATTCATCATACAAATTTAGATGCTTGCTAACCACTTATTCGACAGAGAACTTTTATCAACGTCTAGGTCAATTACGCCAGAAACGCCGAAGTACATGCACGCCTGTCAGACCCCCAGCCCGCAACAGACCGTCGGACCCACACCTCCAGCCCCCACACTGCCCAGCAGCACTGCCTCCTCCCCTGTCAAACACGCCAATCCGACGAACAATTCGCCCCACCAGGGCACACCGACCAGCATTGAGTAGTGAAACAGGCCATAGGTAATTGTTTAGCAAGTATTTACCTGTAAACTACTCCTGTCAATCAGTCTGTCACAGCAAGGAACTACCGTGCGCCCCTCCCGTCGAACTCTGACGCGCGTCGCGTCAGCCGCCGTCGCTTCCCTCGTGATCATTGCACCGATCTCCACCGTCTCCAACGCGGACGCCCTCTCCCCCGCGCCCCTTCCATGGACGAACGGCTCCGACGAAGCAGCGGCGAACTAACCCTCGCGGGAACACAGTCGAACGTAACCCACGCCTGTCAGCACAAAAGAGCCCCGGCCTCGTCCCATGTTTGGGAACGAGGCCGGGGCTTGAAGCTATCCGAAACGGAACTCGAGATCAGCGCGCGGCGCTGCCCTCGGTGTAGTCCTCGTCGGAGTCGGTCCAGCCGAAGGCCTTGCGCAGCTTCTGGCCGGTCTTCTCGATCGGGTGGGCCTCTTCCTCGGCGCGCAGCGCCTTGAACTCGAGGGCGCCGTTATCCTGATCGGCGATGAACTTGCGAGCGAAGGTGCCGTCCTGAATGTCGGCCAGAACAGCCTTCATGGCCT
Source organism: uncultured Actinomyces sp. (assembly GCA_937926415.1). Lineage (GTDB taxonomy): Bacteria > Actinomycetota > Actinomycetes > Actinomycetales > Actinomycetaceae > Pauljensenia. Next base: position 2,261 of record CALBAF010000276.1, on the reverse strand, counting down.
CCTTGGAGGACTCGTTGATGACGCGCGGACCGGAGACGTAGTCGCCGTACTCAGCGGTGTCAGAGCAGGACCAACGCTGCTTGGTGATGCCGCCCTCGTTGATGAGGTCGACGATCAGCTTCATCTCGTGGCAGACCTCGAAGTAGGCGATCTCGGGCTGGTAGCCAGCCTCGACCAGGGTCTCGAAGCCGGCCTGGATCAGGTGGGAGACGCCGCCACACAGGACAGCCTGCTCGCCGAACAGGTCGGTCTCGGTCTCTTCGGTGAAGGTCGTCTTGATGACGCCGGCGCGGGTGCCGCCGATGGCCTTCGCGTAGGACAGAACGAGGTCCCAGGCCTGGCCGGAGGCGTCCACCTCAACGGCGACGACGTCCGGGGTGCCCTTGCCCTGGGTGTAGGTCTCGCGGACCTTGTGGCCGGGGCCCTTGGGGGCAACCATGACGACGTCGTGGCCCTCGGGGACCTCGATGTAGCCGTAGCGGATGTTGAAGCCGTGCGCGAAGAGAAGGGCGGCGCCTTCCTTCAGGTTGGGGGCAACCTGCTCGGCGTACACGTAGCGCTGGACCTGGTCGGGCAGCAGCAGCGAGACGACGTCGCCCTCGGCGACGGCCTCGGCCACGTCCTTGACCTCGAGGCCGGCGGCCTCAGCCTTGGCCCAGGAGGAGGAACCGGGGCGCAGGCCGACGACCACGTCAACTCCGGAATCCTTCAGGTTCAGCGCGTGCGCGTGACCCTGCGAACCGTAACCAATGATGGCAACCTTCTTGGACTGGATCAGCGACAGGTCTGCGCCGTCGTCGTAGATGATTTCTGCCATTTGTCATTTCTCCTTCAGTTGATCCGTGATCGAGCGCGACCCGCGGCCGATAGCCACGGCGCCCGACTGGACGAGTTCGGTGACGCCGTAGGGCTCCAGGGCCCGCAGCAGCGCCTCCAGCTTGGGTAGGGAGCCGATCGATTCGATAACGACCGACTCGGGTTGCACGTCGACGACGTGTGCGCGGAACAGGTCCACGATCTGCAGGACCGAGGTGCGACGGGTCTCGTCAGCCTGGACCTTCATCATGAGCAGACGCCGTTCGACGGAGTCTTCGGGTTCAAGCTCGACGACCTTGAGGACGTTGATGAGCTTGTTGAGCTGCTTGACCACCTGCTCGATGGGCGCGGAGTCGGCGTCCACGATGATGGTCATGCGAGAGATTTCGGGATGTTCCGTCTCTCCCACGGTCAGCGACTTGATATTAAAGGCGCGGCGGGCGAAAAGCGCGGCGACGCGAGTGAGCACGCCGGGCTTGTTTTCGACCAACACGGCCAGAGTGTGACGATTCGTCATCAGTCTTCCACCTCCCAGTCGGGCGCCATGCCCTTGGCGTAACGAATCTCATCGTTGGACACGCCCGCGGCGACCATCGGCCAGACCATCGAGTCCTTGGAGACGCGGAAGTCAATGAGAACGGGGCGATCGTTGATCGACATGGCCCATTCGATGGCCTCGTCGACCTCGTCGATGGAGCGAACGGTGCGCGCGGCCATGCCGTAGGCCTGCGCGAGCATCTCGAAGTTGGGGATCTGCTCGCCCTCGACGGGGTTGAGCGTCGTGTTCGAGTAGCGCTTGCCGAAGAACAGGGACTGCCACTGGCGCACCATGCCCAGCACCGAGTTGTTGATGAGGGCGACCTTGATCGGGATGTTGTTGATCGTGCAGGTGGCCAGTTCCTGGTTGGTCATCTGGAAGGAGCCGTCGCCGTCGATCGCCCACACGACCTTGTCGGGGGCCGCGACCTGGGCGCCCATGGCTGCGGGGATGCAGTAGCCCATGGTGCCGGAGCCGGAGGAGGAGATGAAGCTGCGCGGGTTATCCAGCGTGATGAACTGCGCGGCCCACATCTGGTGCTGGCCCACGCCCGTCACGTAGATGGCCTCGGGGCCAACCTTGTCGGAGAGCTTCTTGAGGACCTCCTGGGGCGCCATCATGCCGTCTTCGGGCTCAGCCCATCCGATCGGATACTTGGTACGCAGTCGGTCGAGGTAGCGCCACCATCCGGAGATGTCCGCCTTGTTTTCCGACGAGGCCTGGGCGATTTCCTCGGCGAGGATCGGCAGGGCGGTCGCCAGGTCTGCGACGATCGGGATGTCGGCGTGGCGGTTCTTGGAGATCTCCGCGGCGTCGATGTCGATGTGCACGACGGTGGCGCGGGGCGCGAAAGAGTCGAGGCGGCCGGTCACGCGGTCGTCGAAGCGGGCGCCGAGGGCCACGATCA
>CALBAF010000275.1 GCA_937926415.1 uncultured Actinomyces sp. | reverse complement strand
AGGCGCCCGGCGAGGGACCGGCGGCGCGTCACTGGGGCTCCCGCATGATGTATCCGGCGCCGCGCACCGTGCGAATGAGGGCCGGGCGATCCGCGTCGATCTTCTTGCGCAGGTAGGAGATGTACAGCTCGACGACGTTGACCTGGCCGCCGAAATCGTAGCTCCACACGGCGTCCAGAATCTTCTGCTTGGACAGCACGATTCCAACGTTTTCCATGAGATACCGGAGCAATTCGAACTCAGTGTTCGTTAACGTAATTTCTTCCCCGCCACGGCGCACATCGTGAGAGTCCATATCGAGGGTCAGATCCGCAACCTGCAGCACCGTCGACGCCGCCTGCTGGGTGCGCCCTGCGCGGCGCAGCAGCGCCTCGACACGGGCCGCAACCTCATCCAGGTCGAAAGGCTTCGTCACGTAGTCGTCCGCGCCCGCGCGCAAGCCCTGCACGCGATCGGCGACCGCGTCGCGGGCGGTGAGGAACAGGACCGGCAGCTCCGGGTCGCGAGCACGCAGGCGCTCCAGCGCCTCCAAGCCATCCATGCGCGGCATCTGCACGTCGAGAATCACGACGTCCGGGTGGAAGCTCGTCGCCTTCGCCAGCGCATCCAGCCCATCCTTCGCCGTGGCCGTCTCCCAGCCCTCGTGGCGCAGGGCCTGCGAGAGCAGGTCCGCCAGCATTGCCTCGTCGTCAACAACCAGCACTCGGGGCGCGTCTGAGCTCGCCTGGGTCGCCATCGTGGCCTCCTCGTGTGTCACAGCATGGACCCTACGATTGTGTCACACGTGCGTCACCGACAGGGGGAGCCCGGCCCGCAGCGCGACGAACGCCGCAGGTCGCGGCCTCGTCGATAAAGGCTCAGAGGCGGCGACGCCCCTCGAGCGCGCGGCCCAGCGTCACAGAGTCCGCGTACTCCAGGTCCCCGCCCATGGGCAGGCCCATCGCCAGGCGCGAGGTCTCGACCCCCATCGTGGAGAGCATGCGCGCGAGGTAGGCTGCCGTCGCCTCGCCTTCGACGTTCGGGTTGGTCGCCAGGATGACCTCGGTGACCGTTCCGTCGGCGAGGCGACTCATGAGCGAAGCGATGTTCAGCTGGTCGGGTCCGACCCCGTGGATCGGGTCGATGACGCCGCCGAGGACGTGGTAGCGGCCCCGGAAGACGCGCGCGCCCTCGATGGCCTGGATGTCCTTGGGTTCCTGGACGACGCAGATGGCGCTGGGGTCGCGGCGCACGTCGCGGCAGATGGAGCACTCGTCCTCTTCCGTGAGGTTGCCGCAGATGTCGCAGTGGCGGACGCGCCCGCGCACCGCGTTGATCGCGTCGACGAGACGCGCGACGTCCTCGGGCTCCGCGTCCAGGACGTGCATGGCCATGCGCTGCGCGGACTTCGGGCCGATGCCCGGCAGCTGTCCAAACTGGTCAATGAGGTCGGCCAGGGCGCCGTCGTACATGTCAGTATCCTCCCTCGGTCATCTTCTCTTCGATGACGCGTCCGCCGAGGATCTCCAGGACCGCTGCCAGGCCGATCGTCTGCGAGGTTTCGATGTTTTCGTCGTCGATGCTGGCGCTATCGTCGTCGGCCGCGTGGGTGCGGGGCGAGACGACGGCGGCCTCGCGCTGGGCCTTCTCGCGCAGGGCGGCCTCGGCGGCAGCG
>CALBAF010000274.1 GCA_937926415.1 uncultured Actinomyces sp. | reverse complement strand
CATCGTCTCGTGCCGCAGGATCCTCGCGCGGGCCAGACAACCCGATGAGGACACCGATGCGGCTCTGGCCTGCGACCTTGCCTCCGCCGGGCTTGCGTGCGGGGCGGCGATCCCGCGCGTCCTCGATGCGCTCGCAACGGCCAGCTCATGCGAGTCCCTCTCCTGGACGGCCTGCGCATTGCGGCTTGGAGCTACATGGGACGAGGCATGGGAAGAGACCCCGTCATGGGCGCCCCCGCTGCGAGACGCCCTCGAATCCGCCTGGACCAGCGGCAGTGCACCGGAAACGATGCTTGCTCGCAGTGCCTCTTGGGAGCGTCGAACCCGCCTGGCGGAGGCGAAGACGCGCGCCGAAGAACTGAGCGTCCGACTCGTCGGACCGCTTGGCGCATGTTTCCTCCCCGCGTTCCTCACGCTCGGAATTGCGCCCCTCCTCGCCTCCCTCACCGGCGGTATCGACATGTAGTGCTTATCCACAGGGGGCGCCGGGGCTCGCGAGTTATCCACAGGGCAGCCAATCCGCGTGGAATCGCGAAAGTCCAGGCGCGCACACTGGCCCTACGCGTCGCTAGGCGCGAGAGACGAAAGGACAGATCAATGACGATCATCGACAGAATCGACTGCGCAGCCACGCGCGCCCAGCTCATCGCGATGGCGGCCGTGCAGGAGGGAGCTCGGGCCCTGCGCCCCAGGACCACGGCCGAGCCCACCGAGGGGAGAGACCCCGAGGAGGGTGCAACCACCGTCGAGTACGCAATCGGCACCATCGCCGCCGCCGGATTCGCGGGCCTGCTCATCGTGATCCTCAAATCGGACACCGTGCGCGCTGCCCTCGAATCCATCATCCAGGAGGCGCTCAGCACCCGATGAACAGCGACGAGCGCGGATACGTCACCGTCGAACACGCCATCGGTTTCGTCGCCGTCACCCTCGTTGTCGGCGTCATCGTCGCCGCCGCGCAGGCCGGGATGACCGGAGCATCCCTGTGTCAGGCGGTGCGCGAGGGCGCCCGGGCAGCCTCCATCGGACGGGCCGACCCGCAGGGAGCGGCCTC
>CALBAF010000273.1 GCA_937926415.1 uncultured Actinomyces sp. | reverse complement strand
CCCTTGGTGGGATTGCTCCCCTTGGTGGGATTGCTCCCCTTGGTGGGATTGCTCCCCTTGGTGGGATTGCTCCCCTTGGTGGGCTTGTCCCCCGGGCTGCTGGTGGTACCGGTAGAGCCGCCCGAATGGTCGTTCTTCCCCTTACCCTTGTCGGGTTTCTTGCCCTTGCCACCCTTCGAGTCATCATCGGGAGCATCGGTACGACCGGAGCTACCTCCATTGACCGTGACAGGCGTCTCAATATTGATGTTCGTTGACGAGTTATCGTTGTTGATGGTGCCACCGTTGTTGATGGTGCCATTATTGTCCCCACCAACAGCGACGCCACCGTTGCCTGCAGACACAGTGGTTCCACCGGTCTGACCATTGGCGGTTGCAGTGCCGTTACCACTCAGGGGCGACGAGAGGTCCTGAGCGGCGGCGTTGGAGCCGCAGCAACCGCCGGTGGGCATGGTGCAGTTTGCGCCGATGACCTTCACCTGGTTGGTGAGTCCGGTCTGGATCGAGTCGAAGCTGTCGAAGACTGCCTTGATGGCCGTGAGCAACTGGACGAGCATCTGACCGATCTGCGCGATAGTGGCAACCCACGTAGCCACTTTCGCACTGACCTCAGCGCCCTTTGCAGGAGCTGCAAAACCGAGGGTAACGCACGACCAGAACACACTACTGGCACAGGTCGCAACAACATCGGCAATAGCATCACGAACCAGATCATGAATTGCATCCACAATGTTGGCCGCGTCCGTCAGCGCACCGCTAAATGCGGATGCGTTCTCACCAACTGCTCGCATCGCTTCGGAGACAGTCTGCTGCCTGTAGAGGTAGGCATCCACTGCCTGTCCGGTCATGTTGGACATTGCGCTACTCGAGGTGGAATCAATGTCGTCGGCGATGGACGCCAGCGATTCGGCGATCGACTGCCAGCTGGCGCTCATACCGAAGACCTCAGCGGAATCACCCGTGAAGTCGTTGAGCAGATTCTTGAGGGGATCGACATGCTCAAGGATGAAGCCAACAGCCATCTGCGAGAAGAAATCGACAGGATCAGCCTTCAGATGGAGCATTCCGGAGCGAGCGGACTGAATTGCCGTGATGATACCGCCGAAGTCACCGTTCGAAACGGCGACAGCGCTGCGGTAGATGTCATCGATAACCCCGAGGCCCTCCGTCGGCGTCGAGTTGCTCAGGCTCTGTGTATGGACTGGTGCTTGGGGGGTCACTTCTTCACTCCTTCAAACACGAAGCGACGCAGGGTGCGCTCTTCGTCCTGACGCTGACGGTAGAGGAACTTCTCGATGTCCTGATCACCGTTGTTGTCCTGCCGCTCGAAGAGCTTGCGGACGTCATCCGAGGATGTGTCTGCGTGAGCCTTCGTGAACTCGTCAATGCGTTGACTCTGGGTCTTCTGCTGTTCCTCGACAAAGCTGCGGTAACTCGCCTGCTGCTCCGTGCGCTGCTTCGACATGAAGGTATCGAAGTCGCGACTGCTCACCTGCGGGTTCTCCTTGATGAACTGGCGGATCTGAGATTCTTCCGCCGTGCGCTGCTCGGACAGGAAGGTCATCATCGAATCCTGCTGCTGCTGCTGGTTCGATTCGATGAGGTCACGGATGGGCGAGAGATCTTCGCCGGGGTGTGCCTCGGCGTAGCGCATGAGGGCCTCGTCCTGGTCGGCCTTTTGGCGCTCGTAGAACGTTGCCAGATCTGCGTTTTCATCGTTGCGCTGCTGCTCGAGGAACGCGCGCAGCTGATCGTCGTCAACGCAGATCTTGTCGTGGCCACCCAGGAGGCTGGCGAAGTCGTCCCCACCACCGGGAGCATCCTTGCCATCAGAACCGTCTTTACCGTCCTGACCATCCTTGCCGTCCTGGCCATCCTTTCCGTCCTTGCCAGAACCGTCTTTACCGTCAGAACCGTCCTTGCCGTCCTTGCCGTCCTTGCCGGCGTCGCCGTCCTTACCGTTCTTACCGTCAGAACCGTCAGAACCGTTCTTTCCGTCAGAACCGTTCTTTCCATCAGAACCGTCGGAACCGTCCTTTCCGTCAGAACCGTTGGAACCGTCCTTGCCGTCCTTGCCGGCGTCGCCGTCCTTACCGTCCTTACCGTCAGAACCGTTGGAACCGTCCTTGCCGTCCTTGCCGGCGTCGCCGTCCTTACCGTCCTTACCGTCAGAACCGTCCTTGCCGGCCTTACCGTCAGAACCGTCCTTGCCGTCGTCGCCCTTCTCGCCGGACTCGCCCTTTTCGCCCTTCTCTCCCTTTTCGCCGGACTCGCCCTTTTCGCCCTTTTCGCCCTTCTCGCCCTTTTCACCAGGCTTGTCGTCGTCGTTAGGCTCGGTCTCCGGAGGAGTCTTAGGCTTGTCATCATCATCCGGGTCAAGACTCGGAGGATTTGGCTTCGGGTCCGGCGACGGCGGATTCGGCGTCGGATCCGGACCGGGTGTGCTGGGATTACCGGGACCGGTAATGGGGCCCGAGGGGGGGCCCGAGGGGGGGCCAACAGGGTTGGGGCCAACAGGGTTGGGGCCGGGAGTGGGCTCAGGATTATCCGGATTCGGCAGATCGTCCTTCGCCTTGTTCTCTGCGGCGTCCAGTTCGGCGGCCCACTGCAGGAGGCAGATGACCAGACGACGCTCGGCTTCACCGAGGTCGTCGATCATGACGCTCAGATTGTCAATCTGCTTGTTGACAGGGTTAGCAAAAAAGGAACAGAGTACGCCAAACGCGCCGCCGCTCACCTGCCCCTTCGTAGCACCCGCGACCGACGAACACTGGTCGACAGTGTCGGCGAGGCCACCGATTTCGGTGGAGTGGGAGCGGATGAGGTCGGTATCTACTTTGAGATCAGGACTGGCCATCGTTGATCAGCGCCCCAGCGAACCGAGGGTATCGTCGAGGTTGTCGAGATAATCACGCATAAGGCCGACCTTGTCACCGTAGCATTCAGTCGCCTTCTGACGAACGAACTCACGCATGTTGGCACCGGCATCAGCGTAGGCTTCCATGATGGCCTGCTCGAGGTCGTGAGCAGAGCCTTCGAGAGCCTCCTCATCAATGTCGATCTTCACCATGCGACCGTCGGAGTTAACTTCAATCTCGATCTCGTCGCGCGAATCATGGCCCGTAATACGAGCCTTCTTCAGGGCCTCAACAAAGTCGCGAGCACCCTGAGCCTGACGCTGCGCCTCATCGATTCGTTCCTGGAGCAATCGCATTGCATCTTCGGGGGTCTGCCCCATCACATCTACCATACGGTTATCCTAACTGACTTCCGCGGTGCCGGTGCACCACTTCATTTGGCGAGATGCCTCTGGGGTTCCATACCCACCAGAAGCAATATATGCGTTCAGTATTGAAGCATAAGCGCTACGAGCTACACGCGCGACCTACTCTGCGTGATACAGCGGGCTCGTACCGAGGTGAGCCGGGTAACCGGAGGCACCCGAACTCACCACGCGTTCATCAACTCCTCGATACACGTATGAGCCATCGTTGAAAATTACGCTCGGGTCGACCAGACCGTAGTAGTATTCATTAATGTCCGCAAAAGTCAGCATAGAGTCGCTTCCCTTCTCTTCGAAGGGATTCACGCTCGGATACTGGCTCGGGTCAGAGGACAGCAATGCAACCGGGTCGATCTCACCGTAACCGGTCCGTTCGTTCCACTGGCCGTCCGATCCACGAGCGGTAGCAGCCATCGCCTGCAACACTTGGTCAGCTGTTACGTCACCAGAGCTAAACCTGGACCACGCCAACGCCAATATTCCAGCAGCCATGGGAGCGGCGAAGGACGTGCCGCGCATCGAATCGACTTTGTTTTCGCTGGCCCGGCGTACTCGTATTTCGCCAACAGCAGCAATCGACACTCCGTCTCCATAGTTCGAGTAATCCGCGTAACTGCCATCACGCTCAAGCGCCGCAACGCCGACGACTCCTCCCCACAGGTCGAGCGATCGATCCTGATTACGCGTGCTCTCATTACCCATCGCCACAATGACCGGAACCCCTTCGACGACGGCACGCGACACTGCCCACCTGAGCGATTCGCGATCCCGCGAAAAGATATTTGAAGAGATCACGATGATGCCCACACCGTCATTCAGTGCCTCTTCGATCTGCCCCGAGTGATCTCCTAGAACCGACGGACGGTTTCCGAGCGCACAATCTGAACCCGCGTCGTTGCTGTTCGGGACACTCACATAGTTGTAGATGGTTGCCCCCGGAGCGATACCAAAGTCCGGGGCAACGAGAAGCTGGGCGATAGCCGTCGCATGATCATCATCCGACGAACCAGTCTGGACCGTACATGGCGTCATGTCCTCAATACTCGCGCCCTGCAGCTCCGGGATCGTCGTATCCACACGGCCGTCGATGACCGCGATAATCACACCGTCGCCCGTATACCCCTGGGCATGCAGCGCCTCCAGGTTGTAGCGCGAATAGTAGGCTTGATCGCTCGCCCGCGCCTTCGCGTTATCGGCATGCGTGCCGGGCGAGGGAACCACCAGAGCACCCACCGCGAGTGCGAAGGCCGAGGCCAGAACGGAGAGGGCACGCAGGCCTCGGGACCGACCGATCGATCGCATCATTGTGTCTCTTCCTTTCGTTCGGGCACTCGGGCACTCAGGCAAGCCGAGGCTCGTTACTGGCCGTGATACCGAGGGCTGGTGCCGATGTGTGTCGGGTAGCCGTGTTCGCGACTGAGGGCAGCCTCTTCGTTCACGCCGCGATAGACGTAGACATCATCATTACGAATCAGAATGGGGTTAACGACACCATCCACATAGTCGGCGACGTCGTCCCATGAGGGCACCGCGTTGTAGATCTTCGCAACGCACGGGTTCTCGTCCGCATACTGCGACGGGTCTGAACGCAGGAATGCGATCGGGTCTGCGGGGCCGTAGCCGGTGAGGTTGTTCCACTGGCTTCCGCTTCTGCCCGTTGCAGCCAGCGCTTGCAGCATCTGATCCGCGCTGACGTCCTCATCGAAGTGCTGCCAGCCGAGCGCCAAGAAGCCGGCGATAATCGGGGTCGCAAAGGATGTTCCATGAGCATCCTCAACACGACCGGTCGACGCATCACGCGTCATGACTGTACCCAGGGCGGTCGTCAGCAGCCCGTTGCCCCAGTTCGTGTACTCCGTCAGGGAGCCGTTGGGCATCGTCGCTCCAATGCCGCAGATTCCCCTCCACAGGGCCAGCGAATCGGCGGGGTCCTCGGTGGTCTCGTTGCCCATCGAGGCCACGACGATGACGCCCTCGGCGAGCGCCCGGGCCATAGCCCACCGAAGGTCGATGGAATCGTTCGGGAAGCTACTGGAGATCGTAATGATGTCGGCACCGTCGTTGATCGCCTGCTCAATAAGGAGCGGCGTGGCATTCTTTGCTTCACCCGTCCAGCCGGAGATCGTGCAGTTCGTTCCTGGGGCATCGTCGTACAGGGGGATCGTGTAGGTGTAGAGCGTCGCGTCGGGCGCCACCCCAAACTCGGGAGAGACCAGGATCTGCGCGACCGTGGTGCCGTGTGCCATATTCTCGGGCGCTGAGGTCATGTTGCAGGGCGTCCGATCCTGAATGTCCGCGCCCTTGAGTTCGGGGATGTTCGGGTTCACGGCACCGTCCAGGACCGCGATGGTGACGCCCTTGCCCGTGATTCCCTGATCGTGGATGGACTTGAGCTTGTAGAACTTGTAGTAGTCCTGTTTGTCCGCGGTCATCGGCGGGTCGGCGGCGTACGCCGGCGCAACGGGGGCAAGGCTCGCTCCGAGGCTGAGTGCGATGGCGCCGACGAGGATCCCCACGCTCCTACCCCAGCGTCGCGTTGTCCGAGTCGTCATGACAGGTCCTCTTCTGAGTCTTCGACGACAGCGGGCCTACCGCGCAGGTGCGAAAGAATCACGAGGCCTCCGAGCAGCGAAGCCCCGAGGACAGCAATCACAGACACAATATAGGCGCGAATCGTCAGATTGTTTTCCCGCGACGTCAGGTCCGCCGAAGCCACGGCGGGCCGGGCCGGAGCGGGGTGCTCTGCGGCGTTGGGATGTTCGGGCCCATACCTGGTGCCGATGTCGGTGAAGGTGAGGGCATCGAAAGGCGAGACGACACCCCAGCCGAGGGCGTCGGTGCGTTGATCGGCGGTGCCGCGCAAGGCGGTCACTTCGAGCCGGTACTTCCACATGTCGGGCCCCTCATCGGGGTAGGCCGAGGCCACGAGGGCCGCAAAACCACCAGCGTATGCGGTCGCGTAGGACGAGGACGGCAGGGGTTGATCCCCCTCGTATCCGCCGACGAGGCAGTCGGCCTGGTCGAACCAGGTTGTCAGGATGACGCCTGCAGGCACAGCGAGCTTGACGTGCGCACCGTGCACCTGCTGGTCCGAGGCCGATCCGTCGGCGTTCGAGGCGGTCACGCCGAGCACACCCGGGTAGGCGGCCGGGTAGACGACCTTATCCGCTTCCTGGCCCTGGTACACATTGCCGGTCGAAGCCACGACGAGGGCCCGGCCGCGCACGGCGTTAATGGCTGCCTCCAGCTGGGGGTCACCCAGGGGCGCCGACTGCGCGACGACGATGATCTGCGCGCCGTGGTCGGCTGCCCACTGGATCCCGCGGCCCACCTTCGACATGAAGGTCTCCTCGCCCTCCTTCTGCGGAATGTGCTGATCGAGGCCGAGGTCGACACGCACCGGGAGGATCTTCGCCTCGGGGGCGACGCCGACGAGGCCCGATCCCATCTCCTTGGGCAACTCCTGCGCGGCGATCGCACCGGCGATGGCGGTGCCGTGTTCGCCAACATCGACGCGTCCATCGGTGTTTTCACCGGTCAGGTCGATGCCGGGGAGTACCACGGGGCCGTCCGGTCCCTGGAAGTGCTGGTTGCCGGCGGCTACGCCTGAGTCGACGATCGCGACCGTCACACCACGGCCTCGTGAGATCTCCCAGGCGCGGCGCACTCCCACGGCGTCGAAGATGGCGGGCGTTTGCTTGATGTAGGAGGGCGAGTTCTGCGAGCATTCGCCTCCCTCGGATTCACTTGCAGGCGTCGTCGCCGACGACGAGGGAGTCGCCGTCGGAGTCGGACGCACGCTCGGGGTCGGCACCGGGTCCGCGTGGGCGACGCCGGGGCCGAACGCACCGGAGTCCTGGGGCGAGACGACCGGGGCGGCGATAGGCACAAGCGCGAGTCCAGCGATCAGCGAGGCCCCGACGAGGCCTCGGCCCAGAGACCGCGAACGCATGCGGCGGCTCACTTGAGCCCCACTGAGGCGGCTGCAGCCTTCGGCGACATCTCGGAGCCCGGCGGGATGAGTTCGCCCCACGCACGCGGGACCGACGCGGCCTCTGACGCGCTCCAGCCGAGGGCGTTCATGGAGACGGACGGAACATCGCCAAGGGAGTGACGGAAGCCCATATCGGAGATGAAAACGTAGGACGCTGCCTCGCCGCCACCGCCCGACGTGAGGGCGAGGAGGGCGCCAGATCCGCCCGCGACAGTGACGTTGCGCGTCGTGGACGGCCCCTTCGGAGACTGGAGAGATTCCGCATCGTAGGATGCTTCGATCGCGCGCTTCTCGGGCATGGTGACTAGGTCGAACTTCGGGTTGAGTAGATCGGTGTTGTCCATCTTGGCGCACAGGACCGTCCGGCTGGCCGCGTCGCGCCTCTCGTCGAACCACTCGGGTGCCTCAAAGTCCTCGACGTCGGGCCAATCCTCACCAACGAAGACAGCTTGGACGGGCTCGACGTACTTGAACATCTCGGTGGGGAACTTCTTCGAGGGCGGGGCATCCTGATACAGGCGCGCCGCCGTCGAGTTGAAGACCACCAGATGCGAGTCGTCGATCACCAGGTAGGAGTTTTTGACCTGACCGGCGGAATCAACCTGATCAAGGACCATTCCGATGGTGATGCCCTCGTTCTTCAAGTCACCGGGCAGGTTCGAGGCAGGCTGCCCCGCGTTCTCAATGTCGTTGTAGCTCCAGGGACGCAGAGGCGTGCCCGATGGGAAGAGGTCGAGCCACTCGGGTTCAACAGTGATCGGATAGCTGGCCAGGTTCTGGAAGGACAGCGCCCAGTCGCCCAGGCGGCTCACGCTGGAGTCGATGTAGTACTTCTTGCCTTTTTCACGATCAACGAAGTACTTGTCTCCGCTGCCGGTCGCCTGCACGAGCGCGGATGTCGCCTGCTTGACGGGGAAATTGTCCGCGGGCAGTTCCCTGGCGATCCACGTGTGGTAGCCGGACTCCATGTCGCAGGAGAGCCACTGCTTGCTCAGCATGTCGGTTAGTGGCACATCATCGGGCACATCGGGCAGACCGATCTGGGCGCCGCGAGGAATATTCTCGAGGGACGCCGCTGAGGCCTGGATGGTCGTCAGCTTCGATTCGGGGCTGAGGAGCCTAGCGGTGGTCACGTTCGCGATCGGATGGAGGACGCCGTTTGCCCAGAAATAGCGGGCACCCGTCCCCTTCACGTCAATCAGCTCGTACTGTGACTCCCCGAGTTTCGGGTTCGGTGCAAAAACGCGCATGCCGATTCCCACCACGCTGATGACGATGGCGACCACGAGCCCGAAGATGAGGGGGCGCACGGGCGAGGGAGTGTCGACCTCGCGCCCGTCGGGCGTGCCCGACGTGAAGGCCGTGATCAGGCGGTTTCGATTGAAGCGCTGGGCTTCGAGAATGTCTTTACTCGACGGCATGACTCAGCTCCACAGGTAGACGGCCAGAGGAAGCAGGACAAAGAGCGACAGCACCGAGATCGTATCGGCGAGGCGGGTCAGGTGGGGGCGAGCGCGAGGCCCGACGACGTTGGTGACGACGAGGACGAGGGCGGTCGCGATCGCCGACAGCGTCAGCCACGGCATCATCCTCGGGTCGGCGTAGGCGCCGAGCACGGTGGACACGAGGATGATGATGAGGCCGGTGAGGGCGCCGAGGAGAACCTCGACACGAGCGCGGATCGAACGCGTCTGGAGAACGAGTGACACCGATCCGAGCATGATGAGGGTCAGCGGCAGGGTGACCGATCGCGTTTCGGGTGCCGTCATCAGAGAGACGGCCAGGAAGAGCGCGGCGAGTGCCCCGCCAGCGCGCAGGGCAACGACGAACACGAAGGAGGTGCTGACCTGGTCGGTAATGCCCTGCGCTGGAATCTGCTCAGTCGTGTCTGCGTCCAGGATGCGCACGGGAATGTGGGCCAGCGCGATCCAGGGTGCGACCTGAAGAAGCACAATCACCAGGGCGAAGAGGATGGAGGAGATACCCACCTGAGACAGCTGACCGAGGCGAACCAGGAGGCTCGTGGCAGCCAAGACCGTACCGACAACGAGAGGTGCCGCGATGGAGATTCGATAGCGCTTGGGCAGCCCGAGAACAGCGAGGGCACCAATCAGGAGGCCGAGGCCGGTCCACCCCCAGCCCGCAGTGTCCCAGTGACTCTGGCTCAGGCGCAGAGCTGCCGCGGCCGTCAGGAAGGGGACGCTGTGTGCCAGCGCGACGCTGCTGGCCTCCGGGTACTTGCGGCTCATGACGACGGTCGTCGCAGTCACGAGCAGCGCCGCGACGATACCGATCGCGCCAGCGATGAAGTTGTACCTCGTGACGGCGGAGGAATCCAGGGCGGTGAGAGCGTCCGGGGGCGTGGTCGCCAGGAGGAGGGCGGCGACGAAGACAAGGCCCGCTGCGGACAGCGCAGCAAGAGTGCGAGCATCCTCACGCGTCCACGGATTGGACACTCTTTCGACAACTTGACCGACCGCTTCCGTGAGGTCGTCATAGACCATATCGGCAGCACCCTCACCCAGCGGCTCGAGGGTAAGCGCCGCACCAGCGCGCACTCCCTGCGCGGACAGAGACTTGGATTGATCGAGAAGACGGCCCGAGGCCGTGCGCACCGCGAAGCCATCATTCGTTGGCTGATCAGCGAAAGCTCCCACCGTTTCAACCATTCCGGGGAGCAGCTCCACCAGGGGAATCGACTGCGGAAGCGTCACGTCACTACGGTCAACGCCGTACGTAATCGTGAGCGGAATCAGCGCCACTCCTCGAGATGTTTTCGATGCCATTGGATCCTCCCGAATGCCGCGTGATGGGGTCTTTGGCTACACGACACAACCCTGTAAGTCTAGATTCTCGGTCAGGTTTTGTCATGATTTTTCCGTAACATCTAAAAAAATGATGAAAACATGGTTAGTATTCATGTGTCCCCATGCTCTCACGCATTCCGGCGAGAGAGTCCACTCATACAAATGGAGGTTCACATGGCAGACCAGAGGGCCGCAGAAGGCGCCCTAAAGCAGGGTTTCGCGGCGGTTGAGTCCACCAAGGCCGACATCGACAGCCACCTCAAGCGTCTCGAGGGCGACCTGTCGACCATCAGCAGCTCCTGGCAGGGCGCTGCGTCGGTGCAGTTCTCTTCGCTGATGGCTCAGTGGCAGGAGAACGCTGCAAAGGTTAACCAGGCTCTTCAGGATCTCGCTGACAACCTGCGCGCCACCGATTCGTCGATGGAAGCCAACGAGTCCGAGACCGAGAACTCGTTCGCTCAGCTGCTCGGCGGCCTGTGAGAGATTAGATTAGGAGACTGACATGGATTTCCAGGTAAATTACGGCGCTCTTGACGCCGCTGCCGCTGACATCAACACCGGTGCCGCTAACCTGCAGAACTGCCTCGATGATCTCGAGCAGACGCTGAACCAGCTGCGCTCGTCGTGGGAAGGCCAGACGCAGGAAGCCTACGACATTGCTCAGCGCCGTTGGAACGAGGGCCTCGAGGGTCTGAAGGACGTGCTGCGTCGCACCTCCTCCGCCGTCGATTCGGCTCGCTCTAACTACCAGACGACGGACCAGTCCAACGCTGCCCGCTTCTGAGAGCATCAGCGCCTAGCGCTACGAAAGAGGGTCGTCCCATCGGGGGCGGCCCTCTTTCGTACCCGCAAGGGCCCATCCCTGCCCCACAAACGCACGATTCCCGACCGGAGAACGCCCGTTGCCCCCCCCGAGCACCCAATTCCGCGCCCGCGACCAGCCAGCTGCGTTTTGCGCGGTCTTCAGCCGCTAGATTTTCCCATTCGGTTAAATCGGGGAGGAATTGGGCACTGATAAAACCGCCGCCGTCCTCTGTCGGGACGGCGGCGGTGACTAATCAGAGGCTCGGGCCAGCGAGGCGCTCAGTGCACCGAATCGGCGTCGGCGTAGACGATCGTGGCCCTCCGGTCACCCATGATGACCTCGGTACCGGCGGGCACCTCAACCGCCTGTCCGCCCGTCAGCTCCATGACGCGACCATCGGGCGTGCGAATCTGCGTGCCGTTGGCGGAGAAGGAGTCTTCGATCCAGGCGCCGGAGGCCGTGGGCCCCACGCGCATGTGCGTGCGCGAGAGCGACATCGTGGCATCGGGAACAACAACCGCACGCGATCCCTCGACGGCTGCGGGTGCGCGCCCAAGCGTCACCGGCATGTCGATAAGTTCGCGCTGCCCGGAGTCGAAGATGAGCCACAGGAGCTGCATGCGCGGCGGAGTC